>JAJFMS010001084.1 GCA_020696885.1 Armatimonadota bacterium
CTGGCGGGAGCGCTACGTGAGCGACCTGCCGGGGATGAATACCCGCCTGGATGAGCTGCAGGCCGCCGTGCTGCGCGCCAAGCTCCGCCACCTGGACGCGGACAATTCCCGGCGGCGGCAGCTCGCTCGGCGGTATCGCCGTCTCCTCGCCGGAACGGGCCTCGAGCTGCCGGTGGAGCGCCCGGGCTACCGTCACGTCTACCACCAGTTCGTAGTGCGGACGCGAGACCGCGACGGGCTGGCCGCCTACCTCCGCGACTACGGCTTCGACACCTCGGTGCTCTACCCGGTGCCGGTGCACCGGCAGCCGGGCTACCAGGACCGCGTGCTTGTGGGCCCTGCCGGCCTGCGTGAGACGGAGGCGCTTTGCCGCCGCATTCTGTGCCTACCGATCCATCCCACACTGCCGGACGCGGCTGTGCGGCGGGTGGCGGAGGTGATTACACTCTGGGAAGAGGAGGGGCTGGGCTGATGCGCTACTTCTGCACCTACTTCGACCACCGCTTTCTACCCCGCGCGCTGGCGATGATCGAGTCGCTGCGGCGGTGGTGTCCGGAGCTCCGGGTCTGGGCGCTCTGCATGGACGACGCGAGCTACCGGACGCTTTGCGGGCTTCGCATCCCCGGCGTGCAGGCGATCTCGCTGGAAGAGCTGGAACGCTCTGATCCGGAGCTTCGCGCTGCCCGGGATAATCGGAGCCGCCTGGAATACTTCTTCACCTGCACCCCCGCGCTGCCGCTGCACGTCTTCCGCCGGTGCCCGGAGGTGGACCTGCTTACCTACCTGGACGCCGATCTCTACTTCTACGACAGCCCGGAGCCGCTGTTCGACGAGCTCGGCGGCGGCTCGGTGGGGATCATCCCGCACCGCTTCTCTCGCCGGGTGACCGACCGTGCCCGCTTCGGCACCTACAACGTGGGGTGGATCTCCTTCCGCCGCGACCCGGACGGCCTAGCCTGCCTGCGCTGGTGGCGCGAGCAGTGCCTGGAGTGGTGCTTCGCCCGCGTGGAGGGGGATCGCTACGCGGACCAGAAGTACCTGGACCAGTGGCCGGAGCGGTTCGAGAACGTCCGCGTCCTGCAGCACAAGGGCGCGAACCTCGGGCCATGGAACCTCGCTTCCTACTCCATCACGGAGCAGGGCGGCCGGGTGTGGGTGGACGACCAGCGGCTGCTCTTCTTCCACTTCTCCAGCTTCCAGCGCGTGGCGCCGTGGCTGTACAACACCAATCTCTCTTCCTGGCACGTGCGGCCGTTCGCCGTGGTGCGCCGGCGGATCGTTGGGCCCTATATCTCGGCGTTGGAGAAGCTGCACCTCCCGGGAGGCTCGCCGGCTCCGGAGCCCGCCGTCTGCCGTCCCGTGGAAGGCCGCGGCGCCTGGCTGGCGCGCAAGCTCCGCGCCCTCGGCCGGATCATCGGCGGCCTCGTCGCGCAGGATCACCTGGTGGTGCTGCGGGGCCGCGTCCTGTAGCTCTCCGGCTTGCCGAAGTGGACCAATGGCCGCTCGCCGGGCAACATGAGGGTGCGTCCGACCCCGGGGCGCACCCTCCGCTCCGAAAGGCGCCCTGATGAACCGTCTGCTGCTTGCCGCTTGCCTAGCCGTTTTCGCCGTCACCGTCCGGGCGGACACCCCGGCGCCCCGGGCGGCTCGCTCCGTCCACCTGAGCTACCCCGCGCCGGACTCCTCGCTCTTCTACAACGAGGTCACGGTGGATGAGAGCGTCCCGGGCAGCTACTTCTGCGCGGCCGGATTCGCCCATGGCTACTTCGGGATGCAGGAGTTGGGGAATGGCAAGAAGGTGGTGATCTTCTCCATCTGGGAGCCCGGCAAGCAGGACGATCCCAACGCCGTGCCTGCCGACCGGCGGGTGGAGCTGCTGGCGAAGGGACCGGGTGTCCGCGACGGTCGCTTCGGCGGGGAAGGCACCGGCGGCCAGAGCTTCTACGACTACGCCTGGAAGACGGGTGAGACGTGCCGGTTCCTGGTCCGTGCCGTGCCGGAGGGTCAGAAGACCACCTTCAGCGCCTACTTCTACGTGAACCCGGAGAAACGCTGGCAGCACATGGCAACGTTCCGCACGCTCACCAGTGGCAGCTACCTGAAGGGCTACTACTCGTTTGTGGAAGACTTCCGCCGGGACGGGAAGAGCTTCACCCAACGCCGCAGCGCCCGCTACGGCAACGGCTGGGTGCAGACCGTGGCGGGGGACTGGCAGGCGCTCACCCGGGCTCGCTTCACCGGGGACAGCACCACGCTCACCGAGAACATCGACGCCGGGGTGAAAGACGGCCGGTTCTACCTGGTCACCGGCGGCGAGACGAAGAGCACGCGTGCGCTGCGCTCGTTCATCGATCGCTCGCCGGTGGACGTGGGCCTTCCTGACTTTGGGCTCGCAGCGCCGGCGCCGCCGAAGCCGTAGCGCGGCTGTGCCTCAGACCGACGAGGGAGGCTCTGCGGAAGAACACCACACCCGGCGCCGGGGCGGCGCCCTATGTGAGCCCCCAGAGGGGGGGCTGGCTCGACGGCGGTTGACCCCACCCGTAACTCGCAGTAAGGATGACGATCCGTATCTCCCAGGCGCGAATACCTACTTCTGAACACGCTCGCCGGAGCCGCCCGT
>JAJFMS010001085.1 GCA_020696885.1 Armatimonadota bacterium
CGAGGTGATCCATCTCCTCCGCTCACTACGGCATACCTGAATTTGCCCGCGAAACACGCGAAAGTACGCGAAAAGGGATCAGGTAGAATGTGAACGGCATGATCTGGGACGGGCTTGCAACAGCCAGGTGTTAACGAAGCGTTCGTAGTCGAACTTGGATGAGACACCCTGCTGAAACCCGGTAGGCCTCTCCCTTTCCCTGCCTTCCTTTTCGCGTACTTTCGCGTGTTTCGCGGGCAAATCCCGGATGTATTTCGACAACGCAGCTACTTCATTCCCCAAGCCGGAATGCGTCTACCAGGCGCTCGACGGGTTCATGCGCACCTCCGCCGCTAACCCGGGCCGCTCCGGGCACCGGATGGCGGTGGCCGCGGATCGGGCCATCGCCGCGGCCAGGCAGCGATTGGCCACGCTGCTCAACGCACCGGACCCACGCCGGATGGTGTGGACCCCCAACTGCACCGGCGCCCTCAACCTGGCGCTCAAGGGGCTGGTCCGGCCCGGCGACCATGTGGTCACCACGCAGCTCGAACACAACTCGGTCGCGCGGCCGCTCCGGGCGCTGGAGCGAGCTGGCGTTCGGGTTAGCCGCGTCGCCTGCCCGGAAGGGCGGTTCGACCCCGCGCTCTTCCTCGCGGAGATCGGTGGGGAGACGCGGCTGGCGGTGCTGACCCACGCCAGCAATGTCACCGGAGAGGTGCTCCCGATCGCTGAGATCGCCGCGGAGTGCCGGAAGCGCGGAGTGCGCGTACTGGTGGACGCCGCCCAGACCGCCGGCGTCTTTCCGCTGGACGTGCGGGACCTTGCGGCGGACCTGGTGGCGATGCCGGGGCACAAGTCGCTGCTCGGCCCACCGGGCACCGGGGCGCTCTACGTTGCCGAGGGGCTGGAGCTGACGCCGCTGTTGGAGGGCGGTACCGGGAGCGAGTCGGAGCAGGATGAGCAGCCGGACCGGCTGCCGGACCGGTTCGAGGCAGGCACGCTGA
Organism: Armatimonadota bacterium; assembly: GCA_020696885.1. The sequence continues at coordinate 987 of JAJFMS010001085.1, forward strand.
ACAGCGCTGGCCTCGCCGGGCTGGACGCCGCCCTGGAATGGATCCTCGCCACCGGCACCGAGACGATCCGCCGCCACGAGGAGGCGCTGGTCAGCCGCCTCTGGCACGGACTGGAGGAGGTCCCCGGGCTCACGCTCTACGGTCCGCCGCCTGGCCCGCACCGCGCTGCCGTGCTCAGCCTCAACCTGGACGGCTGGGAGCCCACCGACCTGGCCGGCGTGCTGGACGAGACCTTCGACATCCAGTGCCGTCCCGGCCTTCACTGCTCGCCGTGGGCGCACCGCTCCCTGGGGACGTTCCCCTCCGGCACGGTGCGCCTGAGCCCCGGCTACTTCAATACCCCCGCAGAAGCGGATGCCGTAGTCGCGGCCTTTCAAACCGTCGCGGGATAGATACCGGGAGAGTTCACCACAAAGGCACAAAGGGGGAAGGTGGGGGCGGTTTCGGTAAACCGCTTTGCCGGCAAACCGTGGGCAGCCGCCTCGTGTGGCGTTCGCTGACGGCGACTACCTCGAGAGCGGCGAGTCCCGTTCCCGAAAGCGGGTGGCCGCAATTGAACGCGCCATCCGCCCGAAGGGCACCCGGCGCTGGCTACGGATCTTCTCCGCCGCCTGGCCGGCGGATCTGCTGGGCTGGATAGTGGGCGTCGTTGGGGAACCACGGGCCTGCCCTTTCCGTCAAACGAGCTACTCCAACTGTTCCGCATCCGCGGGCAACCGACGATGCAGAGTGTTGCGCTTTCGTTGCCGGGCAGGATTGGAACGTCTCAAAGCCCAACCTGGCAACGGCCGGGCGCGCTTGCCCTCTCAAACACCCTGTGACAGCACGTCTACTTTTAGCTCTTATCTCGACCTGTGCAGTGGCCGCGCCCGTGGCTGCTGACCTGGAGATCGTCCTCCCGGGGCCCAACGCCGGGCCCGCGCCCAGGAAGGCGCCGGTGGCTCCGGGTAAGAAGACGATCAAGCCGCTGCCCAAGAACCCCCCGGATCGCGTCAACCTGCCTCCCGGGTTCAACACAGGGCTGCGTCAGGTGGGTGTGGCCCGGCGCGGAAGTGTGCCGGTGCTTCCCAGCGTCGGTGAGGCGCCTCTGACGGGTGCGCCGAGCGTTGCGCCGCCGGGCGGACAGATCCCGGTGAACGGGCGGCTCGGGCGCACGCTGTCCACCACCGTCAACATCTTCCGCATGCCGGATCCGCAGTCGCAGTGGGTCGGCACCCTGAGCAAGGGCCAGCAGGTCGCCATCGTCAGCCAGTGGCAGGGTTGGTGGGCCATCGTGATGGGGGATGGCAGCCAGGCTTACGTGCCCCAGAGCCACGTGGAGGTGCTGCCGTACCAGGTGCGCAGCATCACGGCCGCGTCACCAGCCCCGGCGCCTCAGCCGGCAGCGCCTGGCGCCGGAGCGGTTCCCGGTGGGCTCCGCACGGCTGCTTATTCCGGCCCGGCTAAGGCGCTGCTGGACGAAGCCTATCGCTACATGGGCACGCCGTACGTCTACGGCGGCAACAGCGAGAGCGGCATCGACTGCAGCGGGCTGGTGCGCAACTGCTTCTCCTCGCTCGGTGTTCAACTCCCGCGCCGGGCCAGCGAGCAGGCCCGGGTGGGGGCGGAGGTCCCGCTCTCGGAGTTGCAGGCA
>JAJFMS010001086.1 GCA_020696885.1 Armatimonadota bacterium
GACCGATACCAGCGCAATCGAGACCACGCGGAGAAGGCCTACACCGATTACAGTGACAAGCTCCGCCAGCTGGACATCGACACCTCCCAGATCGAGGCAGGCGCCCAGATCATGGAAGGGGCCGCAGTGCCGTCCGTTGCGGTGGGTCCGCAGCGCGCACAGCAGGTGATGCTGGCGATGGTGCTTGGCCTGCTCCTCGGCGTCGGCTTCGCGTTCCTTCAGGAGTTCCTCGACGACCGCGTCAACACTTCGGAAGACATCGAGCGGGTGGCGTCCCTGGCGACCCTGGGCATCGTTCCCACCATCCCGGACGAGAACAACCGCCTCCTTATCGGGCAAGACGCCTTCTCGCCGATTACGGAGAGCTATCGCGCCTTGCGGACCGCTGTCCAGTACTCTTACGTGGACCATAAGATTAACGCGCTGGCGGTTACCAGCGCTCACCCTGGAGAAGGGAAGTCCGTCACCAGCGCCAACCTGGCGATCGCGATGGCCCTCCAGGGCAAACGCGTGATCCTGGTGGACGCCGACCTTCGGCGCCCGAGCGTGCACCGGATGTTCCGCGTGGAGGCCGAGCCCGGGCTCACCTCCGTCCTCGCGGACGAGATCTCACTGGAAGACGCGCTCCACTCCACGGCGATCGAGGGGTTCAAGGTGCTTACGGCCGGCCCGCTGCCCCCGAACCCGCCGGAACTGCTGAACAGTCAGGCGATGCTGGACCTGCTGGAGCGGTTCAAGGACTACGCGGACCTGGTGGTCTTCGATACCCCGCCGACCATCCCGGTTACGGACTCCCAGGTGCTGGCCTCCCACGTGGACGGCGTGGTCCTGGTGGTGGAAGCCGGCCAGTCCCGCAAGGCCACGCTGAAGCATGCCCGGGACCTCCTGGAGCGGACCCACGGACGCCTGCTGGGAGTGGTGCTCAACAAGATCGATCAGAGCGCCAAGGGCTACTACTACCACTATTACTACCGGGGCGGTTACCGGAAGTATCGAAAGTATGGTTACGGCGCCGGCAAGGGCTACGGCAAGGGTTACGGGTACGGCTACGGCAAGGGCAGCTACGGCCAGGACGGCTACGGGCAGTATGGCTACGGCCAATACGGCTACGGCCAGTATGGTTACGGCCAGGCCAGCTACGGCTACGGGAAGGGCTACGGCGGCGCCCGCCACAAGCTGGGCGTGTCGCCGGACCAGGAGCCGATGCCCGCGGGCGTGCACGTGCCGGTGGTCGAGCCGGAGCAGGAAAAGCCGCGGCTTCCGGAGCGCCTCCGTGATTGGGAGTAGTCTGCACGTGGTGCTTTACGCTGAACTGACGGAGAAGACACGATGAACCGGTCTCTTCACAATCGCTCCTGGACTTCCAGTTGCCTGCTCACGCTGGCGCTGGCCTGCGCAGTCGTCCCGATGTCGCCACTCCGCGCCGCGGACCCGGCGCCCGCGGGCACGCCCGCCAAGAAGCCGGCGGAACCGGGCAAAGAGGCAGTGCGCGGGGTCATGGACCGCAACCACCTCCTCCGCCCCGGGGACGTGGTCGAGATCACCGTGGACGGCTACCCGCAGTTCAGCAAAACGGTGCGGCTGTACGCGGACGGCACCTTCGACTACCCGATCCTCGACTCGGTGCAGGCCGAAGGGCTCACCACCAAGGAACTGCGCGAGCGGGTGACCGAGGGCTTCCGCAAGGAGCTGAAGCGTCCGATCGTGTACGTGAACCTGTCCGAGATCTTCGTTCCGCCGCCTCCTCCCGTAGTGGAGAAAAAGGCGCTGAAGATCTTCGCGAACGGGGCCGTGACCCGTAAGGGCGAGATCGACCTGGTGGAGCCGCGGCCGCTGCGCCAGGTGCTCCCGCTGATCGGGCCGAGCGAGCGGGCGGACCTCACCAGCATCCGCGTGCGCTACCCGGACCAGACCGTCCGGTTCATCGACGCCAGCGCCTTCGCCCGGACCGGTACGTTCAAGGACGACATCGAGATCAAGGGCGGCGAGGAGATCATCCTCATCGAGAAGCCCGAGGCCCCGCGTCCGGAGCCGGTGCGGGTGCAGGTACTCGGCCACGTCACGAAGACCGGCTACATGACCTTCGAAGGGAACCCGCCGCTGCTGGAGGTCCTGGACAAGGCCGGAGGAGCCAGGCCAGGCGCCTCCCTGGAGCGCGTCAAGATCATCAACGGCGGCGCCGAGCAGCTCGTGAACATCGAGAAGTACATGGCCGGCGACGTGACCGCCAACTACTTCTGTAAGAACGGCGATGTGATCCTGTTAATGGAGAAGCCGCTCAAGGTGCTGGTGTTCGGTGAGGTGCAGCGGCCGGGCGAGGTGGCGATCGATGAGAACAAGACGCTGGCGCAGGTGATCCTGGAAGCCGGCATCACGGGCGGCGCCGACCGGAAGAAGGTGGAGCTGATCCGCGAGCTTCCGGGCGGTAAGGTGGAGCGCAAATCCATCAACGTCACGGATATCGAGCGCCAGAAGAAGGACGACGTGAAGCTGCTGCGCGGCGACGTGGTGTTCGTGCCCTCCCGGAAGCAGGGCGGCAGCGGGATTATGAAGTTCCTGGGGAACGTGGCGGCTCCGCTCTGGCTGATCCGATCCATCGTGCCCGGCGCAGCACTC
>JAJFMS010000072.1 GCA_020696885.1 Armatimonadota bacterium
CCGGGAGGGACGAACGCCGTCCCTGCCTGCGGCGGATCACCCGTTCCTGGCGGTATCCCCGCCTGGGGCGACGGCTGGTCCCGCATCACCGGGGGCGGAGTCGAGGGGTTCCCGCAGGTCCTCGTGAGCTCCGCGACAATCGGGCCCTAGCGATTTTCATGCCATCCGCGGCCGCGCGTGTACTTCCGTGTCAGATTGCTAGACTTAGCAAACACATGTTTGCTATAAGCCCATTACAGGAAGAAGCCGGGTAGCTCCAGCGGTGCACTAAACAGCGACCGCCGGCCACCCAACCTGAACAGCGACAGCCCGATCGGCTGAAGCGGCTGCCTTCCGAACACGGCCGTTCGTAATTCGCACCTCGTAGCTCGCACTTTCCAAAGCTATGCCTGATCCTCTCCAACGTGGACTTGCGCTGTTCTTTGCTCCTCGCCAGGTGGCGTGTGTCTGGCTGCCGCAGTTTGCGGTGCGGGTGGAACGAGAGCGCCGCCCGGACCTGGCCGGCGCGCCGCTGGCGCTGGTGGGGCGCCGGGAAGGCGGGGAGGGGGAGGCGCTGGTGGTACGCGCCTGCTCCCTCGAGGCGGCGGCGGCTGGTCTGGCGGTCGGCGGCCCCGCGCACACCATCTCGCAGCGGTGCCCGCACGCGGTGATCATGTCGTTCGATGCCCATGCTTACCGGCAGCGGTACGAGACGCTGCTAACCGCCCTGGACGCGCTCACGCCGCTCATCGAGATTCAGCCGCCGGAGGTGTTCTACCTGGACCTCAGCGGGCTGGTCGGGATGGACGCAGAGCATCCGGAGCAGGTAGCGGATGCCGTGCGGGAGGTGATTCCGGAGCGCTTCTCGCCGCACGTGGGCGTGGCGTCCGGGAAGTTCACCGCCTGGGTCGCCGCCAGCCTGGCCTCGCCGGTCCGGCCGCTGGGGGTGACGGACGCGGCGCGCGAGATCTTCCTGAAAGAGGCGCCCAGCTCCCTGCTGCCGGTAGAGCCGGAGATGGCCCGGCGCCTGCACCTGATGGGCTTGCGTACGCTGGGCAAGATCGCGCGGCTACCCCGCTCCGCGCTGCTGGCGCAGTTCGGTTGGCCCGGGGAGCGCGCGCACCGGCTGGCGTGCGGGGAAGACCGGGAGCCGCTCACCCCGCACGCGCCGCCGCCGGTGATCCGGGAAAGCATGGTCTTCCCGATGCCGGCGCCCACCACGGCGCACTTCAACCTGGCGCTGGCCCAGCTTCTGGAGCGGGTCTGCCGTCGGCCGGAGCGCCGGAACCGCGCGGTGCGGCAGCTCCGGCTGGAAGCGGTGATGGAGGGCGGCGAGGTGTGGGAGCGCACCGTCACCCTGCGCCAGCCCAGCGAACAGTGGGACCAGATCTTCGCGGAGCTGCGCCGCCGGTTGGAGTCCGCGCGTCCGGCCGGCGCCCTCACCGAGCTGACGCTGGAGCTCACCGCCCTCACCACCTACGTGGATACGCAGCGGAAGCTCTTTCCGGACGAGAAGCAGCGCCGCCAGGACCGTCTGGCCTATGAGCTGGGGCAGCTCCGGGAGCGGATGGGCGGGATGCCGGTGTGTCGTATTGTGGAGGTCGAGCCATGGTCCCGCCTGCCGGAAAAAAGGCACGCGCTGCTCAGCTGCGATACCTGAACCAACCGGAGCCGGTACGCGTGCGGCTGAACGTGAATGGACATCCGATCGCCGTGTTTCTGGGAAACGAGGCGCACCCGGTGTGCCGCCAGCGCGACCGCTGGCGCGTGGACGACACCTGGTGGCGGGAGCCGCTCTCCCGGATGTACTACGAGCTGGAATTGGCGGACGGGCGCATCGTGACGGTGTACCACGATCGCATCCAGAACCGGTGGTACCAGCAGCGGTATGGGGGTTAGTGGGGTTAGTGGCTGGTGGTTAGTGGCTGGTGATTAGAGTCTCGCCAGCCCGGAACAGAATCCCGGCCCGCTGGATCGCGGGACTGCTCGAATCGCGCGCCGACGGTTCCGGGACCGTTCGCTTGCTGGGGTTGGTTGGGTTACAACACCTCGATGTTCAGGTAGGTCATATCGTCCACACCGTCGCCGCGGAGCATGGTGCTGCCGAACTGTCCGAACACCTGTACCTGGACCGTGTACGTTCCCGGCGCCAACGTCAGCGTGCGCTGGGTGTTGAGCTGGTGCAGCACCCCGTGGTCGGCCACACCGTTCGAAGTAGCGATCCGCGTGCCGTTTACCTTGATGTTCAGACCGATCACCGACGGCTGCATCTTATCGCCGAAGGAGCCCTGAGCGTAGAGCCGCACCGCACTGGTGCGGGTGAGCGTTAGCGTCGCGCGAAGCGTATTCGGGCTTGCGTAGCCGCCCAGCACGACCTGACCAAACTCGCTGAAATGCAGCACTGCCGGCTGCGCAGGGGGACCGGCCGGTCCCTGGGGTCCCGCTGGGCCTGCAGCGCCCTGCGGCCCCGCCGGACCTTGCAGCCCGGATGCACCTGTTGGCCCCGCAGGGCCCTGGGCACCAGTGGCTCCCCTGGGGCCTACCGCTCCTGCGGCTCCCTCCGGACCTGCCGGTCCCGCTGGTCCCAGGGGTCCCGCTGGGCCTGCAGCGCCCTGCGGCCCCGCCGGTCCGGTCGCACCCGGAGCCCCAGCCGCCCCGGAGGGTCCCGCCGGACCTTGCGGTCCCGGAGCCCCACGCAAACTGTCGCGGGTGGTGGGCGCGAGATCATCCGCGGTGAGGCCGCCATCCTGGACGTGCGCGCCGGTGATGGCTCCGGAGCCCACCTCGAGCCGCACCTGCTTCCCGGTGCCGCCGCCCGTCAGTCCGCTACCCGGCTCAATCCACGTGATCGCGCGCCTCGTGGCGGCACTCTGCGCCGGTGCCGCGTGCCCCGAGCCGACCCATCCCGCCATCATAATGAGCGCGCAGATCTCCAGATGTCTTCTCATCGATGTCTCCCGAGCCGACCTGGGCAAGCCGGAAACTGGTGCCTTTACCACATTCACCCAGCCGTTCCGCCGCTCCTTCCCGAGCTCTCCGAAACGCTGCCGAATCGCCACGTCCCAGCCGCAACTCCACATCGTTCACGGTGTCGGAATGGGTACTGTTTGCTCGCTAGAATTGCCGGATTGAACCACGTGCGCGCCGCCCTCTTCCTTATCGTCAGCCTCGCTGCACTCACTTTGGCAGCTCCCACCGCGGCCGCCCCCGCTCGTTCCCAGGCGACACCGCACAAGCGGGCGGCAGCACCCCGGCCGAAGGCTGCTCCTACCGCCGAGAAGCTGAAGGCGCTCACCGTCAGCCCGGCTTCGGTGACGCTGGACGGTGCGGGCGCGGCGCAGTCCCTCCTCGTCACCGGGACCCCGGCCTCGGGCTCGCCGCGCGACCTTTCCGCGCAAGCCGCCTACGTAAGCACGAACCCGAAGGTGGTGCGCGCCGGTAAGGACGGCACGCTGACGATTACCGGGAACGGCAAGGCCACCGTAGAGGTGCGGGCCGGGGGCCAGGTGGCCCGGGTCTCCGTGCAGGCCTCGAACGCCGCCGTACAGCGACCGCTGAGCTTTACGAACGACATCGCGCCGGTGCTCGCTCGCACCGGCTGCTACCAGGCCGCGTGCCACGCCAAGCAGGGCGGCAAGAACGGCTTCCAGCTCTCCGTGCTCGCCTTCGACCTGGAGCGGGACTACGGCGCCGTGGTGCGGCAGGCCGACGGACGGCGGATCAACCGCCTGGAGCCGGAGAAGAGCCTGCTGCTGGACAAGGCCACCCTTACCCAACCGCACGCCGGCGGAATGCGGTTCAAGGTCGGGTCGCCCGAGTATCAGCTCCTGACCCGGTGGATCGCGGAAGGCGCCGCGTACCGGCCCGAAAGCGACCCGGTACTCGCGCGCATCGAAGTGGAGCCCGCCGAGCGGGTGATGGAGCCGCAGCGCCGGCAGCGGCTGCTGACGACGGCCGTCTACTCGGACGGCTCCCGCCGAGACGTCACCGGCCTGGCCCAGTACGCGTCCAACGAAAGCGGCATCGCGGAAGTGGGGGAGGACGGCGTGGTCCGCAGCACCCCACTGGCCGGCGAGGCGGCGGTGATGGTGCGGTACATGGGCCAGGTGGCTGTGGCCCGCGTCACCGTGCCGCAGCCGAACGGCGCGAAGCCCGCCGACTACGCCGCGCTGCCCCGCCAGAACTTTGTGGACGACCTGGTCTACCGGAAGCTCGCCCAGCTCAACCTGCTCCCCAGCGAGCTCTGCGACGACGCCACCTTCCTCCGCCGCGTCTCGCTGGACCTGATCGGCACGCTGCCTACCGCCGAGGAGACGAAGGCGTTCCTGGCGGAGTGCGCGGCCGAACGGGGCGTTCACCACGGAGATCTCCCAGAGGGAACCCTGCCACGGAGAGGGCAGGGAGAGGAAAAGGCTCCGGCCCTGGCTGCGGGAACCACCCCCCCGCGCCCCCCCGTGCTAAGGGGGGGAGAGCCGTTGCAGCCCGCACCTCCTGCGCTGAAAGCCCGGGCGGCGCTGGTGAACCGGCTGCTGCAGCGGCCGGAGTATGCGGACTACTGGGGGATGCGGTGGGTGAACCTGCTGATGGTGAACCCGGACCTGCTGCTGCCCCGGGGCGCGTTCATCTTCGACTGGTGGATCCGCGAGGCGTTCCGCGCGAACATGCCATACGACCGCTTCGCGCGGGAGATCGTGACCGCTTCCGGCGAGAGCTACCGCGAAGGGCCCCCAAACTTCTATCGCGCCCTGGCCACCCCGCCGGAGGCCGGGAAGGCGGTGAGCCAGCTCTTCCTGGGCGTGCGGCTGGACTGCGCCCAGTGCCACCACCACCCGTTCGAGCGGTGGGGCCAGGACGACTTCTACTCGTTCGCGGCGTATTTCGCGCGGGTGAAGAGCAAGTCGTCCTATCCGGAGGGGTATCACAGCGTCGTCTACGCCGGAGGCGAGGGCGAGGTGAAGCACCCCAAGACGGACGAGGTGATGCTGCCCCGACCGCTGGGAGTCGCCGCCGCGGAGCCGACCAGCGACGACGACCGGCGCGAGCAGCTTGCCCGCTGGATGACGGCGCCGGAGAACCCGTACTTCGCGCGGACCATCGTCAACCGGATGTGGTCCATGCTGCTGGGCCGCGGCATCGTGGAGCCGGTGGACGACTTCCGCGTCACCAATCCCGGCTCCAATGACGCGCTGCTGGACGCGGTGACCAAAGACTTCGTGGCACACGGGTACGACCTCAAGCACCTGCTGCGCACCATCACCGCCTCCGCCGCCTACCAGCGGAGCAGCCGCGCCACCCCGAACAACGCCAAGGACACCCGGAACTACTCGCACTACGCCACGCGCCGCATGCCGGCCGAGGTGCTGCTGGACGCCATCGGCACCGTGACCGGCGTGCCGCAGACGTTCCGCGGGCACCCGGAAGGGACCCGCGCCATCCGGATGTGGGACAGCCGCCTGGACGTGGAGTTCCTGGAGGTGTTCGGGCGGCCGGTGCGGCAGACCGTGTGCGAGTGCGAGCGGACCAGCGACGGCAGCGTTACGCAGATGCTGCACCTGATGAACTCCGGCACCGTGCAGCAGCGCCTCACGGATGACAAGGGCACCGCCGCCATCCTGGACAAGTCCGGCGCGCCCCCCGAGGAGCTGGTGGAGCGGCTCTACCTCTCGTTCTACAGCCGGCTCCCGTCCGCCGAGGAGCGGCAGGCGGCGCTGGGGGCGTTCAGCCGGGAAAAGGTCACCCGGCGAGCCGCCATCGAGGATCTGGTGTGGGCGCTGCTGAACTCCGCGGAGTTCCTGCTGAACCACTGACGCGAAACCCAGCCGCCCGCCGGGTGTCTTGTGTAGGGTTGGCAAGCGATCGGAGAGACAGGTCGATGAAGTTCGAATGGGGCTCGGTACAGGGGAACTGCGGGGGCGCTTCCCGGCGGGATTTCCTGAAAGTCGGGGCGCTGGCCGGCATGGGGCTGACACTGCCGGACCTGGTCCGGTGCCGCGCCGCCGCGGCCGCCGCGGGGAAGAAGCCCGCCAACGTGATCTTCTTCTTCCTGGACGGGGGGCCGTCGCACCTCGAGACGTTCGACATGAAGCCGGACGCTCCGGCGGAGATCCGCGGCGACTTCAAGCCGATCGACACCAACGTCTCCGGCATCCGGATCTGCGAGCACCTGCCGAAGACCGCGAAGGTGATGAACCTCTTCACCATCCTGCGCTCCGTCTCGCACAACGATTCGAACCACAGCGCCGGCAACCACTTCATGACCACCGGCCAGCCCACGCCGATCCCGGTGGGCTGCGGCAGTTCGGTGAGCTACCACCCCTCCATGGGCTCCTTCGCGGCGCACGAGCGGGAGGTGCCGCGTGGGCTGCCGCCCTACGTCACCCTCGGCGGCAGCATGCGGTCCGGCGGCCCGAACTTCCTCGGTCCCGCGTACGGCCCGCTGGTGGTGGACGGCTACCCCGAGAGCGACGCCTTCCGCGTGAAGGACGTCTCCCTGCCGGGCGGCATCGACCAGGCGCGATTGGACGCGCGCCGCGGGCTCCTCTCCCAGATCGACCGTCTCCAGCGCGTGGCGGAGTCGACCAACGACCCGGCCCGCGCCCTGGACACCTACGCCCAGAAGGCGTACGACCTGGTGACCTCCGCCGAGGCGAAGGCCGCCTTCGCGATCCAGAAGGAAGATGAGAAGACCCGCGAGCTGTACGGCCGGAAGAGCCACGTGGGGCAGCAGTGCCTGCTGGCCCGGCGGCTGGTGGAGTCCGGCGTGCCGTGGGTCACCATCCACTGGGGCGGCTGGGACCACCACTTCAACATCTTCAACGACATGAAGAAGATGCTCCCGGAGTTGGACACCGCCTTCTCCGGCCTGCTCATCGACCTTAACCAGCGCGGGTTGCTGGAGAACACCCTGGTGCTCCTCCTCGGCGAGATGGGCCGCACCCCGAAGATCAACTCCGGACCCGGACGCGACCACTGGGGACCCGGAATGTCGATCGCCATCGCCGGCGCGGGGTGTCCCCCCGGCACGGTGATCGGACAGACCGAGGCGGACGGCAGCGTCCCCTCCGAGCGCGCTTTGAAGCCCCAGGACCTCGCCTGCACCATCTTCCAGAAGATGGGGATCGATCACCGTAAGGAATTCCACAACGAGGTCGGACGCCCCACCCAGATGATCAGCGGCGGCGAGGTCATCAAGGAGCTGGGGTAGGCCCTTCAGATCCGTCATCGAGCGATTGCCCGGAGTCCCGGAAGCATCCGGGCAGCACCTACCGCAGACGGCGACCGTCAGCGTGAAGCCGGGCCCGGATTACTCCGGGACTCCGTGTCAACCGGGCCTCGACGGCCACCAGACCGTAGATATGGTGGTAGTGCTGTGGACGAAACTGGATTTGTTGATGCGTGGTTTCTGCTTCGCCCTCCTCGCCCTGACCCTGGTGGGGCTACTCCACACTCCGGCCTGCGCGCAGAGCGGTGACCACCGGTGCTTCCCGAACGGCGCCCAGCGGGGGACCACTGTCACGCTCACCTTCCCCGCCATGGCGAGCGAGGAGAGCGCCGCGCTGGTGGTCGAAGGCGACGGGGTCAAAGCCGCCGGGCCGTTCGTCAAGGGCGTCGGCTCCGTGATCGTCGCGGCGGATGCGGCGCCAGGGATGCGGCAGGTCCGCCTCGTGGGGGCGAAGACGGCCACCACGCCCCGGCCGTTCCTGATCGGCACGCTGCCGGTGGTGCTGGACCGCGAGGTGGCGGACAAGAAGCTCGCCAACGACCGGCTAGAGCAGGCCCAGGCGATCGAGCAGCTCCCCGTAGTGGTCAACGGCTCCCTCGGTAAGTCGCAAGACATCGACGTCTACCGCGTGAAGCTGAAGAAAGGCGACTGCCTGGTCGCCGCCAGCGAGTCCCGGCTGATCGCCGCGCCCACGAACCTGGGGCTCTACGTCCGGGACCTCTCCGGAACGACCGTGCCGGTGCAGCTCGACTATCGCAAGCGCGATCCGCTCTACACCTGCGTGATCCCGGCGGACGGTGAGTACCAGCTCCAGTTCTTCGAAGTCACCAACAACATGGGCGACGTGGGCGAGCAAACGCTCTACCGCGTGACCCTGACCACCGGCCCGTGGCTGGACTACGTGATGCCTCCCGGTGCCCAGCGTGGCGCCACTACCCGGTTGACCGGCCACGGCTGGAACCTGGACGGCAAGGCGGGGCCGGGCTCCGTCACCGGCGAGGTAGCCGTCCCCGCGGAGGCTGGGGCGCTTTTCCCGGTGTCACTGGGTGGCGCGTCCAACACCATCTCCGTGGCGGTGGGGGACCAGCCCGCGGCGGCCGAGGTCGAGCCGAACAACAAGCCCGACCAGGCGCAGCCGCTCACCCTGCCGGCAGCGGTGGAAGGCACCTTCGCGGAGCGCGGTGATACGGACTGCTTCCGGATCACGCTCAAGGCCAAGGAGGTGCTCTCCTTGCGCGTCGAGGCCCGGGAGCTGGACTCCTACGCGGACGTCACGCTGCGCCTCCAGGACCCGGCGGGCAAAACGGTTCTCTCCGAGGACGACGAGCAGGCAAGCCGCGATCCCCGCGCGTTCTGGACCTGCCCCGCGGACGGAACCTATACCGTGCTGTTGCGAGACATCGGCTCGCGCGGGGGGCCGGCGCACTTCTACCGGCTGCACGCTGCGGTGGCCACGCCGCAGCTTCGAGTGATCGCGCGGGAAGCGGCGTTCGTGGTGAAGCCCGGCGCGAAGCTGGACCTGCCGGTGACGGTGTTCCAGGCGTACCAGCCCGGCGAGATCTCGCTGAGCGTGGAAGGGCTGCCGGCCGGCGTCACCGCTGAGGTCGTGAAGGTCAACGCCTCGCCGAACCGCGAGAACCAGCAGCAGACGAAGCTGGTGCTCACCGCAGCCGCCGACGCCAAACCGGGCTACGCCGCGGTGCGGGTGATCGCCACCACCGCCGGCGACCGTCCGCTCATCGCCATCGCCACCTGGGCGCTCACCGGAGACGGCGGCTGGCGCTATGGGACCGGGTTTACGGAACGGCTGGTCGTCCTCGTCCCGGCTCCATAGCTACGGTACTCACCGCTCCAG
>JAJFMS010001087.1 GCA_020696885.1 Armatimonadota bacterium
TTCCCAGGCGTCGTACTGTGGCAAAGGAAGGACTTTAGCGGTGGGGAGTAAGACGCACAAAATCGCTGTTCTCCCGGGAGACGGCATCGGGGTGGACGTGATCGCGGAGGGCCGGAAGGTCCTGGACCGGGTCGGCGAGGTCTTCGGGGTGAGCTTCGAGTTCACCGAAGCGCTGATCGGCTGGGCGGCCATCGATGGCGCCGGCACGGCGCTGCCGGAAGAGACGGTCCGGATCTGCCGCGAGAGCGACGCCATCTATTTCGGCGCGGTGGGCGACCCCGCCCGCGACAACACCCTGCCGCCGCGCGAGCGGCCGGAGCCGGTGGCGCTGCTGGGCCTGCGCAAGGGGCTCTACGCCAACCTGCGACCGGCGATCCTCAACCCCGCACTGGTGGAAGTCTGCCCGCTGCGTCCCGAGATCGTGAAGAACGGGGTGGACATCCTCATCATCCGGGAGCTCACCGGGGGCCTCTACTATGGCCGGCCGAAGGGCGCCACGGAAGAGAACGGCATCCGCGGCGCCGTGGACACGATGGTCTACACCGTGCCCGAGGTGGAGCGGATCGCACGCGTGGGGTTCGAAGCGGCCCGCAAGCGGCGCGGCAAGCTCTGCTCCGTGGACAAGGCCAACGTCCTCGCCTGCGGCCAGCTCTGGCGCGAGGTGGTGACCGGCCTGGGCAAGGAGTACCCGGACGTCGAGCTCTCCCACCTGTACGTGGACAACGCGGCGATGCAGCTCATCCGGAACCCGTCCGCGTTCGACGTCATCGTCACGGAGAACACCTTCGGCGACATCCTGAGCGACGAGGCGAGCATGCTCGCCGGCTCCATGGGGATGCTGCCTTCCGCATGTCTGGGCGACGGCGACGTGACGCCGTTCTACGAGCCGATCCATGGCTCCGCGCCGGACATCGCGGGCAAGGGGATCGCCAACCCGATCGCGGCGATCCTGACGGCCGGGATGATGCTGCGGCACTCGTTCCAACTGCACGAAGCGGCGGACGCCATCCAGCGCGCCGTGGACGAAACCATCGCGGCGGGCTACCGAACCGTCGACATCGTGGCTCCCGGAGGCACGCCCATCTCGACTTCCGAGATGGGCAGTCAGATTACCCAGCGGATCATTCAGGCTTGACGATCGGCCGGCCCCTGCAGCACGGATAGTGAGGGCGGGCCATGTGCCCGCCCTTTTTCGTGCAACCGGAGCGGCGGGTTTTCCGAACATCTTTCTAGAGGAACCTATGATCCAGCTTTACGATACGACGCTCCGCGACGGGAGCCAGGGAGAGGGAGTCAGCTTCACCGTGCAGGACAAGCTGCGCATCGCGCGGCGCCTGGACGAGTTCGGGATGCATTACATCGAGGGCGGCTGGCCCGGCTCCAACCCGAAGGACATCGCCTTCTTCGAGGCCGCGAAGACGGAGCTTCACCTGAAGCACGCGAAGCTCTGCGCCTTCGGCAGCACCCGCCGGAAGCGGATGCGCGCGGCGGAGGACGACCTGATCCTCCAGTTGGCGGACAGCGGCGCGCAAGTGGTGACGATCTTCGGGAAGTCGTGGACGCTCCACGTTAGCGAGGTGCTCAATGCCACGCTGGACGAGAACCTGGAGATGATCGCGGACACGGTGGGCTTCCTGAAGTCCCGCGGCCTCGAGGTGATCTACGACGGCGAGCACTTCTTCGACGGCTACAAGGAGAACCCGGAGTACGCGCTCGCCACGCTGGCAGCGGCACAGGAGGCCGGAGCGGATATCCTGGTGCCGTGCGATACCAACGGCGGGACGATGCCATGGGAGATCGCGCAGATCCTGGGCCAGGTGAAGGAGCGGTTCCCGAACACCCGCCTCGGCGTACACACGCACAACGACTGCGAGTTCGGGGTGGCCAACTCCATCGCGGGGATCCAGGCGGGCGCCACCCACGTGCAGGGCACCATCAACGGCTTCGGGGAGCGCACCGGCAACGCCAACCTCTGCTCCATCATCCCCACGCTGAAAGTGAAGATGGGGCTGGACTGCGTGACGGACGCCCAGCTTGCGGGCCTGTCCGACCTCGCCGCGTTCGTCAACGAGCTGGCGAACATGCCGCCCAACGAGCACCAGCCGTGGATCGGGCGCTCCGCGTTCGCCCACAAGGCGGGCACCCACGCGGACGCCGTGCGGAAGAACCCTCGCACCTGCGAGCACATCGAGCCGGGGCTGGTGGGCAACCGCCGGCGCATCCTCGTCTCGGAGCTCTCCGGCGGCAGCACCATCGTCTGGAAGGCGGAAGACCTGGGCATCGGGCTGGACAAGAAGTCCCCCACCACCCGGCGGATCCTGGAGAAGGTGGCGGCGCTGGAGGCCGAGGGGTACGTCTTCGAGGGCGCCGAGGCCTCGTTCGAGCTGCTCGTGGAGAAGGAGATGGGCAACCACCAGCCGATCTTCGACCTGGAGCGGTTCCGCGTGAACCTCTCCAACCGCGTGGCAGACGAGGAGCCGATCACCGAGGCGGTGATCAAGCTCCGGGTCAAGGGCGACGAGGTGCACGTGGCCGCCGACGGCGACGGACCGGTCCACGCCCTGGACGGCGCGCTCCGTAAGGCGCTGCTGCCGTTCTACCCGGAGCTGGCGCTG
>JAJFMS010001088.1 GCA_020696885.1 Armatimonadota bacterium
TCGCCTCGGGGAGCAGCGACCGGACCATCAAGCTGTGGGACACGGAGACCGGCGAGCAGCCCGCCAGCATCGATGCGCACAAGAAGCCGGTGTTCTGCCTGGCGTTTAGCCCGGATGGGAAGTGGCTCGCGTCCGGAAGCCAGGATCAGAGCGTGAAGCTGTGGGACGGCGTTAAGGGCAGTGGCGTCCGCACCATCGCAGCCGGCCAGACCGTGACCTCGCTCTCGTTCAGCAAGGACGGCGCCCTATTGGCCGCGGGCTGCTGGGACGGGACCGCGCGGACGTTCAACCCGGTCAACGGTCAACTCGTCAAGGAATTCAAATAGCAGGCCGAGTTCACCACAAAGACACAAGGGCACGAAGAATGCGGTTGGGAAGGTCGGCTACGTTCCGCGCCTGCAGCCTGACTGTGGGCTTCGAGGCAGAGCTCTGACAGGCCCACCTTCGCCGTAAACCGTGCCCAACTTCCCCTCTTCGTGCCTTCGTGTCTTTGTGGTGAATCCTGTCTATCGATTACCGGCCGCGGTTTTCCTTGCCCGATCCGGAGACGCGATTGAAGTAGCCCGAAGTCGCCTTCGCGGCGGTGCGGCTGGCGGCGTTGCGGGGCAGCTTGTAGTCACCCGCCAACCCCGTGCCGCCCGGCGTGAACGGATGCGCCACCTGGCGGAAGTAGATCGGCTTGCCGGAGTGTGCGTTCAGCACCCGCAGGTGCAGCACGGCTTCCGGGGCGAGGCGCGACTTCCGCGTCTCCGTCATCGGGAGCCCCACGGCCAGCAGGCGGGGATACGCCACCAGGTCCGCGCCCATCTTCCGACCGAAGCGCACCGCGGTGCGGTCCGGGTCGTGGTGGCTCCGGCCCAACTTCATGTCACGGAAAGTCTTACCGGACCGCTCCGCCGAGAGCACCGTGTAGCCCTGTCGCTCGTAGACGCCGCGCAGACCGTCGGTGATCTGGCGGGCGCTCTGCGCGTCGGCCGAGTAGAACTGGGCCGGCATGATGGCGATGGTCGGCTTGCGCGCGGCCTGGGCCGGGCCGGCGAGGAGGCCACCGCAAACGAGGGCGGCGAGCGAAACGGTTATGTGAAGCTTCATGGGATCGTTCTCCTAAAAACCTGGGGGATTGTGGTGCCGGGAACATGGTCGCAGCCCGGCTACAGTAGAGGTATACCGGCAGGCGAGCAATCTCAAACCCTCCGAGCAAGGTAGAGTCCGTCGTGAAGCGTTTGAGCGTCCATTCGGCACGAATTGACTGTTTCTTTTATTTGGATGTTGGAAGATCGCTGTTCTCACGATTCGCCGAGGTGAGGCACGACAGCGTGAGGAACCAGGGAGATAGCTGCCAGTTATCTCGAGGCTTGTTTTGCTGCATCCTGATACCGAGCTCCGCTACATCAACGACACCATCGGTTACGGCGTGTTCGCCACCCAGCTCATCCCCGCAGGCACCATCACCTGGGCCCGAGACGATCTGGACCAGGTATTCACACCCCAGCAGGTTGTCCGCCTTCCCACACACCTCCGGGAGATCCTGGACCGCTACTGCTTCTATGACGGCGAGGGGAACTGGATTCTCTGCTGGGACCTCGCCCGCTTCGTCAACCACTGCTGCGCGGCGAACTGCCTGAGTGCAGGGTTCGACTTCGAGATCGCGGTCCGTGACATCCTGCCGGGAGAGGAGTTGACGGACGACTACGGGACCCTGAATCTGACCGCACCGTTCGAATGCCACTGCGGTGCGCCCACCTGCCGCGGGGTGCTGCAGCCCGGAGACCCGGAACGGCTGGTGGGGGAGTGGGACGCCACCGTTCGCGCCGTATTCTCCAGGGTCGGCAAGTTGGAGCAGCCGCTCCGCCCGTTCGTGCAGCAGTGGGAAGCGGTGCAGCACGCCCTGGCCTCGGGGGTCATTCCCTCGTGTCGCTGTCACTTGCTGCTGCTGAACGGCCGGCGGCTGGCGTCCGCCATCCCGGAGCGTTGGCTGCCTGCCGAGGCCGGAGTAGCCGATGGCCGATGACCGGGAGCCGCACGTGGCCCTGCTCCCGTTGCTGCGCCGGCTAGGTGGTTATCTGCGGCCCTATCGCTTCACTAGCTTCCTGATCCTGCTGGGTTTGCTGCTGGAGATGGCGTTCGCGGCCGCCGTGCCGATGAGCTTCCGGTACCTGCTGGACGTGGTGCTTCCCGGGCGGGATGAGCGCGCGCTCACCAACGTCGTCATTGCCCTTGGCGTTGGAGCGCTCCTCGTAGCGGGTGGGGGGCTCGCGCGCGATTACCTCTACGCGCGGCTCACGGCCGGGGTCCTGCACGACCTGCGGGTGCGGCTCTTCGACCACCTCCAGGCGCTGTCCATGCGCTACTACCGCCGCTCCAGCGCCGGAGACATCGTGGCGTACTTCTCCGGCGATCTGACCGCCGTGGAGAGTGCGATGACCACGGCGGTCGCCTGGGCGATCTTGCCGTTCCTGGACGTACTTGCCAGCAACGTCTTACTCTTCGTGCTGGACTGGAAACTGGCCCTGGTGGCGATGCTGATCTGGCCGGTGGCGCTGCTGGGACCGCGGTTCTTCGCACCCAGAGCCGCGGCCGCCAGCTATGGGAAGCGGCAGGACGAGGCCGGCAC
>JAJFMS010001089.1 GCA_020696885.1 Armatimonadota bacterium
AGTACTCGCCCTCGCCAGGAAACTGCTTGGCAGTTAAGAGACGGAGCGTGGAATGCTGACGCCAGGTGGTACGAGCGGGGCGGGCCGGGAGGCGGCGGAAGCCGGCACCTCGCTGATGGAGAAGGTGACCCCGGCGCAGTGGGGGCTGGTCGCCCTGCTGGTGCTGTCCGCGATGATCAATTACGTGGACCGCCAGGCCACCAGCGTCATCAGCCCGATCCTGGTCAAGACGTTTCAGCTCTCCGGGGAGCAGTGGGGACTGGTCAACTCGGTCTTCTCGCTCACCTACATCTTCACCTCGGCGCTGGGCGGGATCTGGGTCGACCGGGTAGGGGTCCGGAAGGCGCTGATGCTCAGCACCGCGTTCTGGTCCGTGGCAGCGGCCGGGCACGCCCTGGCCACCGATTTCCAGAGCCTCTGCTTCTGGCGGATGATGCTGGCCATCGGCGAGGGCCCGGGCGGCGCGTGTCTCCTCAAGGGCATCCGCCAGTCCCTCCCCACTCGGTTTCAGGATACCGGCATCGGGCTGGTGGGTGCGGGCACGCTGCTGGGCGCGCTGCTAGCGCCGCTCACCGTCTTGCCGCTGGCGGTAGCCTACGGCTGGCAGGCCGCGTTCCTGGTCACAGCCGCCGTGGGCACCGTCTGGATGCCGTTCTGGTGGCTCGCTGCCGGGCGCCAAGGCAAGCGGCTCGACGTTCCCGCGCCCGCCGCTTCCGCCACGGGGAAGCGGGAATGGCTCAACCTCCGCTCCCCCGGCATCTGGGCGACCATGGTGGCGATCTTCTTCACCATCCCGCCCTCCGTCTTCACCCTCTCGTTCCTGGCGCTCTACCTCTCCGATACGTTCCATCTGCCGCCGTCCGCGCTTGGGGGCCTGCAGTGGCAGCCCTACATGGCGATGGACCTCGGGCAGCTTGCCGCGGCCACGACACTCCCGCTGCTGATGCGCAAAGGTCTCACGCCGCTCGCCGCCCGGCGCTGCGTGATGGTGTTTGGGTTCACCGCTTCCACGCTGATGCTGGTGATGGCCGCGGCGCCCACCCTCGGCGTGGCGATGACGGCGCTCAATATCTCCCGCTTCTGCTTCCAATTCGCGTACGTCGCGCTGCTCGCATACGGGGTCTCCTGCGTGCGTCCCGACCAGGCCGGCCGGATGAACGGCCTGATGAACGCCGCCTTCGGCGCCTGTAACTTCGCGTTCAACCCGCTCATCGGCAAGCTCACGGACATCTACAACCACAACTACCAACCGGTAATCATCATGGTGAGCCTCTCCCCGCTCATCGGGCTTACCGGGTGGCTGGTATTGAGCCAGGTGGCCGCTCGGCGAGCGCCGGAGCCGTTTCCCGATCGGGTGGCCACCCCGGCTCAGTAGCCCGAAGTATTCACCACCAAGACACCAGGGCACTACGGGGAATTGAGTACGGGCAGCGATGCGGGGCACCGTGCGGATCTGACGTGCGGTTCTGCGTAGGGGCACTCTCCGTGGCCGCTGTGGTTGCCCTCGCCGGGACTTCCTCCCGGCGCTGGCAAAGCGGTACCCACCGGTTGGAAGCGGTACGGCTTTACTCGCGGCCACACCGTCCGCGTTTGCAGGGCTTTCTTTCCTTTCTCGTCTTTGTGCCTTCGTGTCTTGGTGGTGAATAATCCGGGCCAGCCCTTCGGCAGGGACAGAGGGCGGCTCTCCCCGGCAAGGAGGGGAGCCATCCGCCTCGTGGCAGACGGGGCTCACGAGATCCACCCGCTGCAGCTCAAGCCGTTGGAGCGCCTGGAGTATCCGATACCGGCGGCCGCCACCGCGGACGGTTCGCTGGAGTTGGAATTCCAACCCGAGACCGGCCGTCCCGGAAACGGTCACAGCCTCCAGGTTGCGGAGGTGGCTGGTGCGGGCACGCTGACGTCCACAGAGCGTTCCATACCAGACGGCAGGATATAGCGCCCTCCTTACGAATGAGGGGCCGGGGGGTCCTTCCGGAGCCGTCAGAACCTGGGCCGGAAGGACATGATGAACCAGCCCAGAATCCCGCCCACGCTGACGAAGAGGGCGCCCACCACCGCCAGCACGATCGCCAGCGCCTGCCGGCGTTTGGCCTCGAGGACGGCTACCCAGAGCGCGGCCCCACCCACCAACATCGGGATGGCTGCCCACACGATCTCCGGCAAAACAAAGGTATTGGGCGACTGCATCGTGACCAACGAGGACCGGAGTGACGGGCGGAAACGCACGAAGCCCCGCCGGCCATTGCTGCCAGCGGGGCTCCGGTGAGGGACGGGTCTATCCCTTGACCTTAGCTTTGGGACCCTGCACCCAGGCGTGGTAGGCGTCTTCCATCGCGCCTTCTTTGGCGGTGCCGCGGTGGAGCAGCACGCGATACTTGAAGAGGAGCTTTTCACCCTTCTTCTGGTGGAAGCCGTCCTTCGGGAGTTCCTTCTGGAAGGCGTTCTTCGCGAACGAGTTGGTGCCCACCAAGCCGTAGTCCCGGGCATGCCAGTAGCAGGGATGGTTCGGGTTGCCGGGATGGTCCATCATCCCGATCCCCAGGATCTCACCCTCCACCTGGCCGCTGTAGTCCAGCCAGGCGGCGCGCTTGCCCCAGCACTCCTTCTCGTTGA
>JAJFMS010001090.1 GCA_020696885.1 Armatimonadota bacterium
CGTCGGAAGCGTGCGCTACGGCCTGGGAGCGGTGCAGCACCCGGAACAGGTCTGGTGACACCCGTACTGGCGCACCCCCTGCACGGTCGCAAAGGCGCATGAGTTCGCTGTCACGCCGGTAATCGCTCATAATAGTATCCAGGGCCGCGACCCGCGCGAAAGCTGCCGTACCGGCACGCTCCGCGGTGGGCTGGTCCGGCGCATAGATTACCAGGCGGGCATCCACCCCCATCAGATACCGGGTGTACGTAAAGCGAGTTAACCCCGCGCTGCCTTTGTCCGGCGGCGCGGCGATAGACGAGGTGACCATGAGGCTCAAGGCCACGAAGCAGCCCCCGATGGGGACCGAAAAGATGGATCGATTGCGGCGCGGTGCCGCCGAAACCCGCCGGGTCTGGGTGCGCGGGATGGTGTTGTGTGGGGTCGTCATGACTGGGCTCATGTTACCCGCCGCCGCGCCGGTAAAGGCAGCGGGGGAGAAGCTCGCACCGTTTACCCAGACGTTACCGGGATCGGTCGTAAAGATCGACATGGTATCGATCCCGGGCGGCACGGTGACAATCGGCGGCAAGCCCGTGACCATCAAGCCGATCTGGATGGCGAAGACCGAGACCCCCTGGGAAGCCTACGACGTGTTCCTGGCCAGCGGCCCGGCCTCCCCGGCCTACGACCAGACCGACTTCCCGTTGGATGCCATTGCCCGCCCCAGTAAGAGCTACATCCTGCCGGACCTGGGCTGGGGCCACGAGGGCTACCCGGTTATCAACGCCAGCTTCATCTCCGTGACGATGTTCTGCCGCTGGATGGCCTCGGCCACCGGTAAGAAGTATCGCCTCCCCACCGAAGCGGAGTGGGAGTACGCCTGCCGCGCCGGGGTCCAGGGCCCGATGAAGCTGGACAAGCCCACCGCGGAGAAGGTTTCCTGGTACGCCGGCAACAGCATGGGGGTCACGCACCCGGTGGGCAAAAAGCAGCCGAACAAGTTCGGGTTGTTCGACATGTTCGGCAACACCGGCGAGTGGGCCACCGACATGGCCGGCAAGGACGTGCTATGCGGCGGCACACACCGGGACGGCCTCAACGGGCTCATCCCCGGGATGCGCCGCCGGTGGTCGCCGAAGTGGCAGGAGACGGACCCGCAGATCCCCAAGAGCCGCTGGTGGCTGGCGGACGGACGGTTCGTCGGCTTCCGCCTGGTGTGCGAGCCCTAGCCCCGGCCCCGGCAGCCTACTGATGGGAGCAGAAACCACTAACGAGGACGGAGTAATGGAGTGTTGGAGTAATGGAGTAGTGGTGCCTGCTACTCCATTACTCCAGTTCTCCAACACTCCTGGGACTCTAGTACTCACTGCTCGGATCAGTAGAGAGATGGCCCGCACCATCCGGTGCGGGCCATCTCGCTCAGTGACGTCCCTGCCGTCCCTTGGGTCCCTTACCCCCGGGGATTTCAAAGAAGGGTCTGGACGCCGCCCGCGTTGAACAACCTCCCGTTCCTACGTTCCTTTTCTAGAGGATCTCCTTCTCCCCGAGGTGCCGCGATGATGCGTTCAAATCGAAACCACTTCAAGCAGGTGGCTGCCGTCTGCCTGATGGCCCAATTCCTGGTGGCTCCGCTGCTGGTGCGGGCCGCCGGCGAAGTCAAGTTCAACAACGTTCCCAACTACTTCCCGGCCCAGGCGGATAACCAGGCGATCGGGCCGGCGCACGGCGGCGCGGCCGTGGACCGTGCCGGCAACGTCTACGTGAGCACGGACTCCCCGCGCGGCATCCTGGTCTTCGGACCGGACGGAAAGTACCTGCGCAACTTCGGGCCGCCCCTGATCCACGGCCTGCACCTCCAGCGCGAGGCGGACGGCGAGTACCTCTATGCAGCGCGGCCGAGCGCCCATGAGGTCCAGAAGATCAAGACCGACGGCACGGCGGTCTGGACGATGGGGTACCCGGAAGCGTCCGGCAAGTACACCAAGGCCGAGGAGTTCAACCCCACGAACGTGGTGGCGCTCCGCGACGGGACGATCTTCGTGGCGGACGGCTACGGCAAGAACTGGATCCATAAGTACGACAAGGATCGCAAGTACCTGCTGTCCTTCGGCGGGCAGGGCGCGAGCCCGGCGGAAGACGGTAAGTTCAACCGGTGCCACGGGCTGGCGGTGGACCGCCGCGGCGAGAAGCCGATGCTGATCGTCTGCAACCGCGAGAGCGGCCGCGTGGAGCAGTGGGACACGGACGGCAACCTGGTGAAGATCCTTCAGCGCGGCCTTCGCATGCCGGCCGCCGCTCACGTGGCGGGCGATTACGTGGCCGTGGCGGAGCTCCAGGGTCGGGTGACCATCCTCGGTAAGGACAACAGCATCGTCGCCCAGGTGGGGGATAACCCTACCGCCGGACAGCGTGCGAACTTCGGCCTGGAGCCGGCGATGTGGACCGACGGCATCTGCAACTCGCCCCACGGAGTCACCTTCGACCGCGCCGGCAACCTGATCGTCTCCGAGTGGAGCAAGTTCGGGCGGATCCACAAGTTCACCGTGGTGAAGTAACCGGCTGCGAAGCCACTCCCATCGCAATGAGGCGGTGAGCACCGATCCGTCGGCGCTCACCGCCTCGTCGCATC
>JAJFMS010001091.1 GCA_020696885.1 Armatimonadota bacterium
CCCGGGGTGCGTCAACTTGGGGCCTCCCGCTTCCGTCCGCTGCGTCCCTGCCGTCCCTTGCGTCCCTTCGCTACCAAACACCCAATGGAGGAATGTGCCGCACCAGAGTCGGAGGACTAACAGCAGCGGAGGGTGCGGCGATGGAGGGGTTGATCATGGCGTGGCTATTACGACTGGGTGTGGTCCTGCTGGCGGGGATCGCGTTGTGGACCGTGGAGTCCCAGGCCGCAGGCTCCGCGGGAACGGCGCCGGACGGCTGGACCGCCGCCGCCCCGCGCGACGAGATCCGCCCGGAGTTCGCCTGCCTCCCGAAAGGCGGCCCGGACCGCCGCGGCAGCCTGCAGATCCGGGCGGACGACCGCGAAGGGCTGCAAGGGTGCTGGACGCGGAGCTTCCCGGTCAACGGCGGCCAACACTACCGCTTCACGGCGCTCCGCAAGATCGAGAACGTTCCGGTGCCTCGCCGCAGCGTCCCGGTCCGCCTCCTCTGGCAGGACGACCGCGGCAAGCAGGTGCCCAGCGAGGAGCCGGTGGTGACCGGCTACCTCCGGACCTGGAAGGGCGCCGCCACCGCCGAGCCGGAGTTCCCCGCCGAGCGCGCCACCGACGCGAAGGGCTGGACCGAAGTGTCCGGCACCTACCTGGCGCCGAAGCAGGCCACCCGCGCGGTGGTGGAGCTGGGCCTGCAGTGGGCGCCGCGCGGGCGCGTGGAGTGGAGCCAGGTAGCGCTGACCGAGACCACCGCCCCCGCGCCCCGGAAGGCCCGGCTGGCCACCGTCCACTTCCGGCCCACCGGCGGGAAGACGATGGAGGGCAACTGCCGCCTCTTCGCACCGCTGATCGAGACCGCCGCGAAGCAGAAGGCGGACCTGGTGGTGCTGCCGGAGACGCTCACCTACTTCGGCCTGGGTAAGAGCTACGTGGAGTGCGCGGAGCCGATCCCCGGCCCCTCCACCGCCTACTTCGGCGGCCTGGCGAAGAAGCACGACCTGTACCTGGTGGTCGGGCTGCTGGAGCGGGACCGGCACCTGGTCTACAACGTGGCGGTGCTGATCGGGCCGGACGGCAAGGTGCAGGGCAAGTACCGCAAGGTCTGCCTGCCGCGCTCCGAGATCGCCGGCGGCATCGCGCCCGGCTCCGAGTACCCGGTCTTCGAAACGCGGTTCGGCAAGCTCGGCATGATGGTCTGCTACGACGGCTTCTTCCCAGAGGTGGCGCGGGAGCTGTCCAACCGCGGGGCGGAGGTCATCGCCTGGCCGGTCTGGGGCTGCAACCCGGAGCTGGCCGTAGCGCGGGCCGCGGAGAACCACGTGTACCTGGTGAGCTGCACCTACGAAGACGTCTCCAGCAACTGGGCCAAGACCGCGGTTTATGGGCATGATGGCGAGACCCTGGCCCAGGCGACAGAGTGGGGGACCGTGGCCGTGACCGAGGTAGACCTGGACCGCCGCACCTACTGGCGCAGCCTGGGCAACTTCAAAGACCAGCTCCCTCGGCACCGGCCCGTAACCGCAGACGGCAAGTAGAAGGTAGTAGGGACAGGGACTCGCGTTTACGGCCCTGCACGGGCCTGTAGGCGCGCCTTTAGCCACGCGTAAACGCTCGCACCCACCTGGCGGTAGCCCGCCAGGTTCGGGTGGACGTCGCTGTAGTCGGGGTACCCGCCTACCGGGTCCAGGTTGAGCTCCGTGGGGACCAGGAAGAGGCGCTCTTTCTCCCGCCCGCCGAACTGCGCGATCTCCTTTTCCACCAGCCGGTGCTGGATGCGCCGCCAGCCCCACCGGGGGAAGCGGCCCTTGTAGATCGCCTCGAAGGCGGCGTCGCGGGAGTTAGGCGGGGTGGTGAGGCAGATTCCCAGCTCCGCGTCCGGCGCGGCCTGGCGGAACGCAGCCAGGAGCGTCTCGGCCTGCTTCAACACCCAATCGATGCCGCCGTCCAGGGCCGCCGGATCGTCGGGGTTCAGGCTAAAGCAGTCGTTGATGCCGAGCATGAAGAGGACCGTGTCCGGGCGCCGGTCGCCGCATTGCTCGCGGAAGTAACGCGCCACGTCCAGTACCGGCGCTCCGCCGTTGGGTGACGGGAAGACGAACGGGCTGTTCCGCTCGATGCCCGTGGCGGGCGACCCCGCTTCATAGCGGAGGGCGAAGCGCTCCCAGGACCAGCCGCCGTATCCCTCGTGCGCCACCCCGGCCGCCGCGTTGTCCGGGCGGTGCGTGCCCAGCATCTTCCACGCCGGGTTCCCCGGCCCGGAGAGAAGCCGCGCCAGCTCGTTGGGATAGAGGGTGCCGTGCGTCAGGCTGTCTCCCACCAGCAGCAGCGTCAGGGGCTTCCCGGCTCCGGACTTCTCCGCGGCGACGCGGACCCGGCAACTCACCGCTTCCACCGGCTTGCCGTCCGCGCCCAGTGCTTCCAGACGGAGCAGGTGGTCGCCTACCTCGTCCGGCCGGGGAGTGAAGGCCCAACGGACCGTGTCCGTTTTGCCCACGGGGCACCTCACCCGGAAGCGGTACTGCCCGGGCTCTTTGAAGAGCGCCGCGTTGGCAAAGTAGACGGCGGTTTCCACGCCCGGGACGGCATACAGCACGGGCGGGAGGGTGAGCCGGGG
>JAJFMS010000073.1 GCA_020696885.1 Armatimonadota bacterium
CGCCGCCACCTGTTTGGGCCAGGTGAGATGCACCTCGCCGGCGGCTGCGGCCCCCACGATCGCTCCCCACTGCTCCGCGGGGGAGAGCCAGGTGTCGTTCCACGCCAGCGGCACCGGCTCCGGCTCCACGCAGCGGGCTAGTTCCCGCATCTGCTCCCGGTTCAGCCACCGCTCCGGCCCTGGCGCGTGCCCGGCCCAGAGCTGTGAATACGTGACGACTTCCGGCCGGAGGTCCTCCGCAATCCACCGTAGCACCTCTCCCAGGTCTTTCTTCAGCTCCTCGCACTCCGCCTCGGGACGCAATGCGGCGGGTCGCCAGTCCGGCCGGGGAGGGTTCTTGCCCGCCACGAAGTTCTGGGGGAAGGCGGCGGTGTAAAGCCGGCAGGGGTGGGTGTACAGCACCACGTAGCCGTCCTCGTGCGCCTCCAGGAGCCGGAGCAGCTCGGCTTGAAGGCGCTCGACCCGCCCCCTCGTCTCCCCCACGGGCTGCGTAAAGAACCAGTCGAACGCCAGGTGGTAACGGATGCACAGGCTGCCGGCGTACCAGAGCGGCCGGCCGGGGCTCCACTCCAGCGGCGCGTCGCAGAATACCGGCACACCTAACCGTGGGAGCGCCGCCATCACCTGGGGACCCCAGCTATTGCCCGGCTTGCAGTAAGCGGTGGGCTGCCGCCCGGTGATGGCGCGGACGTCCGCCAGGCCGCGGCCCTCGTCCACCAGCAGGCGCTGCATGCCCGCGTCCCAGTCCAGCCCTTCTAAATACTCGGCGTGGGTGGGGTGCGCGGAGTGGAGGTCGCTGTGAAACGCGATCTCATGCGCCTGGTAGGCGTCCAGCACGTCCCGCCGACCGCGGCTACGAAGCGCCCGCGCGAGCTCCCCTACCAGACAGACACAGCCGGTGAGCCCATACCGCGTGAGGGTTCGTGCCCACCACAGCTCACCGTCGTCCGCCGCCGGCGTCTCGTAGTCCTCGGAGTCGAGTGAGAAGATCAGTCGTGCCATGGTCTGTGCGCAGCAGAAGGACGGGGATGAATGGCCGTTAGGGTACGCGACAGCGGGCCGGGGATCTCCCCGGCCCGCTGGTCATACTGTCATTAAAATCGACCGCTGATCAGGACTTTCGGCCGCTTTCCTCGTCATCCTGGAGGTTGCGGAGAAATTCCGGGCTCTCCAGCGCAAAATGGAAATCGATCTCTTCGTCCACCGAGATGGTGCCGAGCTGATCGAACCGCCGCTTCTCGTCCAGCGACATCTCGGAGGGGATATCGCGCAGGATCGAGTCGTCCCACTTATCCTGTTCAATGAACTTCTCGCCCAGTCGTTTGCAGCGCGAGCAGCGGAACTTCAAATACATGAAGCTCGGGCCGAAAACCCGCACGTACCAGCTGCGCTGCACCACGTCTTTGGCAACAACCCGCTGTCCGCAGTGGCACCGGATGGCTGTCGTCCTCATTCCAAATAACCCTCATCCGCCAAGGGGCGGAGTACCATCTGGGCTAACCAGGGGAATCCAGGTGCTTTTCGCCTGGTTGGTTCTGAAATTATAGCACGGGGGTTAGCCCGGCTCAATCGGGGGTAAAACTAAGTCTTAGTCACCCACGAGCCTCTTTGCGTTCCCGCAAAATCAGCTTTTTCTGCTGCTCGGCCCGCAGCCGCGGCTTGGGGCTCACTGCCACCACGCTCGCCGTCACCGGCTTGCCGTCCTCCGGCAGCTCCACGCTGTGCACCAGTACCGTCTGGCCACGCTTCAGCTCGGACACGGCTTCGCTCTCGTGCTCGATCACCAGCGTTTCGTCGGTGACCTCGTAGCGGACGTTCGTCTTCGGGCCTTTCACCGTCAGCGGCTCGAGCCGCGTCAAGGTGCCTACCACCAGCCGGGAAGAGTCACCGGGCTTCTTCACTCCACCCCGGCTCTCACCTTTAAAGAAGGGTCGCGCGCCCTCCAGAAGTGCCCGCGCGATCCGGCGCTCTTCGAGGTCCACCACCCCGTTCGGCTTGCCGCACCGCAGCAACGCGCGGGCGCGCGCGGTGCGATCCAGGCTCTTCTCCCCGGCGCGCTGCTTCAAGGCCAGGCGGTGCTGCTTCTTCTCACTGGCGTTCGCCGGCTCCTCGACCACCAGTACCAATTCTCCGGTGCGGAGATCCGCGATCCGCCCCTTCTTCTGGCGGAGCAGGCGCGTTCGCGGCGACGTAAGCACCGCCACGCGGGCCGGAAACCGCGGCTGCCAGGGACAAACCATCAGCTTGCCGGGCTCAATCTCGCGGATCTCACCGGTCATGGCGTAGCCCGCGTCCGGCGCCTCGTCGGGGTCGATCTCCGCAGCGTTATTCTGTGCACTCAGCGGAATCGCCGCCCCCGCAGCCAGTGCGAGACCGAGGAGACCCATCCGATAACGTAACCACGCATTCATCTCAGATGCCTTTCGAGAGGAGGCTACCCGGACTCTCTTCGCGATGGACAGACCGGAGCCAGGCCGATCCCGTTGTCAGGCTTCTACCCTCTATTGTGTGCGCGGACCGCGGAAAGCCGCAGTGCCGAAGGGAACGACTCTGCAGGCCGCGAATGTCCGTGGCAGGAGCCGGGGGGCACAGAGGGAGGGTCGGATGACCGGTGGGGAGATCGTACTGCGGTTCCTGCTGAGCCAGGGCGTAAACGTGGGGTTCGGCATTCCCGGGGCGCTGAACGCCCACCTCTACGACGCGCTCCACTCACTAAATGGGGAGTTCCGCCACGTGCTGGTGCGGCATGAGCTGGGCGGCGCCTGGATGGCGGACGGCTACGCACGCGCCCGCAACGACGTGGGCGTGGCGTTCACGGTGCCGGGGCCGGGCGCCACGCACGCCGCCAGCGCGGTGGCCGGCGCCTACACCGACTGCTCCCGCCTGCTGCTGCTGTCGTCGCAGTCCGAGAGCTCGCTGCGCGGCGAGTTCCGGCGGGACCTCTTCCACGGCCTGGACCAGCAGCGCCTGTTCGCGCCGATCACCAAGTGGAGCGCCGCAGTGCGCTCGGCGGGCGAGATCGAGGGGGTGCTGGCCGAGGCGTTCCACCACCTCCGGCGCGGCAGGCCGGGACCCGTGCAGGTGGAGATCCCCGCGGACGTGCTGGGTGCGGACGGGGGCACGCCCCGCTTTCCGGGCCGGATCGAGGTCGCGTCGTCGCGGGCGGATCCCCGCCAGCTTGCTCGAGCCCTCGAATTGCTGCGAGCCGCGCGGCGCCCGCTCATCCTGGCCGGTGACGGCATCCTGCACGCGGGCGGCAGTGCGGCCCTGGGGGAGCTGGCGTCCGCCCTCCGGTCGCCGGTCGTCACCACCGTGATGGGCAAGGGCGCGCTGCCGGAGGACCACGCGTGGTCGCTCGGCGACAGCAACTCCGCCGCTGGCTCCGAGGCGTGGCAGGAGCACGACCTGGTGCTTGCGCTGGGAGCACGGTTCGTGCAAGTGGACACCCGCTGGCCCTGGTTTTTCCCGCCGCGGCGGCTGGTCCACGTGGACGCGGACGTCCGCGAGCTGAACCGGGTCTACCCGGCGGAGGCCGGGCTCGCCGTGGACCCCGGCCCGGAGCTCCTGCAGCAGCTCACCCGGGCTCTGGCCGAGGAGCCAGGAGACCGCACCGGCTGGGACACCTCATTCCCGGCCCTGAAGACCAAGAGCGACCATCGCCAGGTGGACCCGCTCCTGGCGGCGCTGCGGGAGGCGCTGCCTAAGGACGCGCTGATCTCGTTCGACGTCTGTGTGCCCGGCTTCCTCAGCCGGAAGGACTGGTTCAGCTACGAGCCCCACGGCTACTACTACCCCGGCGTGTACGTGGGGATGGGCTTCGGGCTGCCGGTAGGCATCGGCGCGCGGCTGGCGCGGCCGGACCGCCCGGTGTGCGTGGTGGCGGGCGACGGCGGCTTCCAGATGACGATGGCCGAGTTGGGGACCGCGGCGCAGATCCAACTGCCGCTGGTAGTGGTGGTGGTCAACGATGCCGGGCTGACGCTGATCCGGCGGGTCCAGGACCGGGACTTCGGCGGGCGGCGCTGCGAGGTGGACCTGGTGAACCCGGACTTCACGATGCTGGCCGCCGCGTACGGGATCCCCGCCGAGCGGGTCGACAACCCGAGTGCCTTACAGAACGCCGTAAGTCGAGCCGTTGCGAGCGGACGTCTCTCGTTTGTGGAGTACGTCAAATGACGGTAGTACGACAGAACCTGGCGTGCGCGGCACGCTTTCAGGTAAAATGGCGCGTAGTACCGTTGGCCGCGTGAGGCCGCAGCGCGCGCAGCAGGTTGTTTTCGATGCCGACTGAAACCGAGACCATCATCCAGATCTCTCCGGGAATCCTGGAGCAGCTCGACGAGCGCGTCGATACCCCCTGGGTGGTGATCCTCTACAACTGTGACTGTCACAGCTACGAGGAAGTGATCTTCCAGGTGCAGAAGGCCACCGGGTGCAGCCTGGAGAAGGCGGACTGGATCACCCACGAAGCGCACATCACCGGCCGCGCCGTGACGTTTACCGGCCCGCTGGACGACTGCGAGCGCGTGATGACGATCCTGCGCGCCATCAAGCTGCAAGTGGAGCTGGACAAGGCCTGACCATGCGGAACCGGCCCGGGATGGTACTAATCGCCGCGGCGCTGCTGCTGGCGGGGGCCGGCATCCGGGCGCAGCAGAAACCGGGCTCCTATGGAGACCTGAAGGAAGTCACGCTTCAGGGCAAGCTCATCTCCGTCGGCGACGAGATGGCTCGCAAGTACGGCGCGCGCCTGCCGCCCGGCACGGAGAAGCAGTGGGGGCTGGCTTCCCCCGAGGGCCAGATCTACACGTTCCTCCCCACCGAGACCGCCCGGAAGCTGATCGCGACCGGAGAGGGCGGCGAAGCGGTGGAGGTCGAAGCGCGGCACTTCCCCCGCTCGATGCTCCTGGAAGTGCTCTCATTCAAGCCGCTGCCGCAGACGGCCATCGAGCGGCGGTTCTTCTGCGGCATCTGCACCGTCTACGCGGACGACTGGGGGCCATGCGTCTGCTGCGGTAAGGAGATGGAGCCGATCAAGGCGCCGTAGTGGTGGGAGTGCTGGAGTGATGGAGTGATGGAGTATCGGTTCCTACCACTCCCCTACTCCCCTACTCCCACGTCCAGCCCCGCACGGAACTGACTCGACCGAACACCAGATGCCACCCCCTCCCCCCACCGAGGCCGAGCAGCCCCTGATTCCGCCGGTGCTGGAGCGCTGGCTGCTCGCGCTCACCCGGATCGCCATCAACTTCCTGGCGGCGGCGATCCTCATGCGCCTGCCGCTGCCGATCGTGGCGGACTGGCTGGCGATCAAGGACGTGGTCATTGCCGTGGTGGCGGTTATCCTCTCCGGGAAGTGCCTCTTCGACACCTTCTTCTACGACCACTTCCATCCCTGACCTCACCGTCGGAACGGGAACGGCGCGTCGTACACCCGATCCAGCGTGCCGCGGAACGAGCGCGCCACAATGCGGTCCGGTCCCCGCGGCTGCACCGGGAGCCCACGGGCGAGGATAGCTTCCAGGTCCGCGTCCGCCGGAATGCTACTACCCGAGAACAGTGCTCCGTCTCGATAGCACACTACCGCGAGCAACCGCTCATCACGTACTCGCTCCAGCAGCTCCATGGCCTTTTCGGCTGCCTCACTGTTCGCCGGAAGAGCGCCGCGCGGCCGGTGCACGTGCTCGTGCCAGCCGTCGAACCAGCTCACAATGATCTCGCCGCAGGAGACCTCCGCGGTGAGCGGCGCGGTGACGGCGGGGTTGGCGGACGGGATCCGCAGCACTGCGGATGGAGCCAGCACGGTTCCCTCGGCTTCTGGAAACCGCTCCAGATGCGGCAACCCATCCGGGAGACGCTCTGCCACCAGCAAGGCGAACCGCTCCGCCTCGAACTGCGCGCGGCGCCGGATTGCGGTCTGCCATGCCGCTGCCTCGGCCACGGCGGCTGGCGATCCTGCCTGGAGGTTCTGCTCTGCGGCACAGGCGTCTGCCTCCTCTAGCGTAAGCTCGCGGTGGTAGGTGGTGCCCAAGGACTCGCAGCCCGGGCACGTCCAATGGAGGCCCCAGTACTCCCGGTACCCGAAGACCGCAAGTCGCTCCTGATATGCCGCCTGATCTCGATCCACGAGATAGCGCGCGGTGATCTGCTGCCGGTCCTCCAGGCTGGCCAGACTGGACTTCCCAGGCACCGGCTTGAAAGACAGGATACAGCCGCAGTAATCGCACCGCTCCGCCATTCGGCCCTCCGTGCGCAGGTTTGTGGTCCCGGGCGGTCTCAGCCGGCGGCTGCCGATGCTTCGACGGAGATCACCGTCTCGCCGATCTGGATGAGGTCCCCCGGAGCGAGGGCGGCGCGGTTCACGCGGACGCTGTTGAGCTGGGTCCCGTTGGTGCTTCCCAGGTCCTCCAGCACCCACGCCTCCTCTTGGTCCAGGTAGCGGATCTGCGCGTGCCGCCGGGAAGCCCGGGCATCGGAGAGCGGCACCGTGTTGTCCAGCTCCCGCCCGAAGGTACAGGCCTCATAGCCGAGCGGGACGGTCATTCCCACGTTCGGCCCCGCCACGAAGCGAAGCAGGGGACCCGCGTGATCGCCCTCGACCACCGTGTGCTGGCAGTTGGCGGGCACGGGCGTGTGGGTTGCGGGAGGCGGCTCGGACCCCAGCCAGGTTGCCGGAGCCGGCCCCGTGTCCCGCCGGGGCGGCATCGCCCGGAAACCGGCGGGGTCGGAGGCGGAGACGGTGGAGCCCCAGGTGGGGGCCGGTGGGGCCGGCGGGCCGGCGGGAACACCCGCCAGCGCCCGATGATGGAAGTGCATCCGGTGCCCTCCCAGCTCGATGAGGCTGCCGTCTCCGAGCGGCGCCTCGCGGACCGGGTGACCGTCCACGCGTAAGAGCGGCGTCTCACCGGTGTCGCGGATGTACGGTACCGGGATCAGGCTGATCTCGGCCTGGCGGCGGCCGAGGGACAGGTCCCCGAACAGCGGCACGTCCACCAGCTCGTCCCGTCCGAGCACCACGTTCCCGTGGAGGATCACCTGCCGGCCCTCGCGCGCTCCGGTCAGGAGGGTGAGCCAGGCCACCCGGGCCAGCTCCTCCACCAGCGCCGTGGCCAGACCGACGCACGCGGCCACCATGGTAAAGCCGACCAGGCGACTGATGGTGGCGGTATCGCTGCGGATAGCCACGGCGATCAGGTCGAACAGGAAGCCGCCCGCGGCGCCGCCCATGAGACCGCCCACCGTTCCCTGCGCCACCTTCTTCCCCGAGCGAGCCACCAGACCGGCGGCCACCCCGATGCCGGCGCCGAACAGCGCCCAACCGGCGGTGCGCGCGACGATGTAGTAGCCGAGCCCGCCCTGCGTGAGGCGCGCGATGGCGAGCAGGAGCCCGAACACGAGGTTTCCCGCCACCGAGGCCAGCACTCCCAGCACGCCTCCCAGCAGCGCGGCCAGAAGTCCGCGCATGCCGATCCGGAACGGCCGGCCGGAGGGAAGCTCGGCCGCGGCGGCGAGCACCCCCGCCACGATGCCGCCGAACACGATGCCCAGCAGGACCACGCTGCCGAAGAGATCCGGCTCTGCATTGAGCGCGAGGTCCGCAGCCCGGGAGCGCGGCTCCAGGATGATGAAGGCGAGCATACCGCCGCAGGCCCCGGCCAGGGCCTGGCGGAGCGGCGCGATGGTGAGACCGGGGGACGAGCCGTTCACCGCCGGCCTATCCCGCCGGGCGCTCGGCGGCAGCGGGGCTCTCCGGCCGGCTCATCTTGTCGCGGCTGCGCGCGGCCCATTCGGTGTCCCCGTATAGGTCCAGCACCTTCTGCCAGGCCGCCTGCGCCGCTTTGGCGTTGCCCAGTTTCTCGTAACACTCTCCTACCCGGAACTGCGCTTCCCCGGCGATGTCCTTGAACCGAGAGAAGAGCGTGGCGCCGCGGGAGTACTCCACCAGCGCGGCTTTCGCCCCTTCCTTCAGGAACAGCGCTTCGGCTCGCACCAACTGCGCGCGGCCGCCGTACCAGCCGTGCACCGGCAGTGCGGCTTCTTCCGCCACGGACCGGGCCTGGTCGAAATCCCCTTGCATCAGCCGGGCGAACGCGGCGCCCACGCGGGCCTGGATCACGAGCTTCGGATCCACGGATGAAGCCGCGATGACCGCTTCGAACTGCGCCAGCGCCTGCTTATCCTGCTCCAGCTCCAGGAACGCCTCTCCGGCCCGCACCCGCGCTTCGGGGGCCAGCGGGCTCCCGGCGAACCGGGCCGGTACCGCCGCGAACGCCTTGGCGGCGCCGTCCCATTCTTTCTGCCGGCGCAGCAGCCAGCCAAGCTGGTACGAGGCGGCCGCCGCACAGGGCAGGTCCGAAGCCGCGGCCAGCCGGTACCGCTCCAGCGCCTGCGGGAGCCGTCCCTCCGCCTTCGCAGCTTCCGCGAGCCGGAACGCGGCGTCCGCGGCCAGCGGGTCCTTCGGGTAGCGCGTCAGCAGCTTCTCGAAGAGCGGCAGCGCCTGCGCGGCCTCCTTGCGCTCCAGGTGCCCCCAGGCTTTGGCGTAGAGCGCCGCCGGAGCCGCGGAGGACTGCGGGTACTTGTTGAGCAGCTCGTCCAGCAGCGGCGCGGCCTCCGCGGGCTTGCCGGTATCCGAGAGGATGCGGTTGAGCGCCAGAAGCACTCCGGGCGCGGTATCAGGGTCCGGCCCGGCCTCGCGAGCCGCGCGGTAGTAACCCAGCGCCTTCACCGGGTCCCCATCTCGCTCGAAGGTGCTGGCTACCTCGAACGTGATCTTTGCCACCACGTCCGGGGAGGCGCCGTCCGCGCGCATCGCCGTGAGCTCGCGGTCCACGTCCGCCGGCTTCTTCAGCGCGGCGGCGGCGCGGGCCAGGCCGCTGCGGGCCTTCAGGCGCGTGGCGCGGTCCGGCCGGCTGTCCAGCACCTTCTGATAGAGCGCCGCCGCCTCGCCAAACCGTCCGGCCGCGATCTGCTTGTTCGAGTCGCTCATGGCTTTGTCACCCGCCACCAGGAGGCCGGTGTAGCG
>JAJFMS010001092.1 GCA_020696885.1 Armatimonadota bacterium
GGCCGGGCGCCACCGGCCCGCCCACTCCCATCCGGCTGGCGCACGGTGAGTGTCGGTCCTGCCCAGGTGATGCGAACAGCGGGAGAGCTTGCTGCCGAGGTACCGGTACGCGCCCGGCCGCCGGCCGGACCGGCCAGCTACTTCCTGCCAGTCCGGGTCCAGCTGGAGGCCGGTCCCGCAGGGCTCACCGTTCGCCAGATCGACGGCGGCGGGTCGCCGTGACCCCGCACATCCGGGACCCAAGTCAGGGCCCGGACGACAAGGTACGGCAGCCCCCATACCTGCTCACGGGTCGTGGATGCGACGACCTGCACGGCTCCGGCGGACTCGGCATGGCCCACGACCCCCAACGTGGTGCCTCCAACGCCGACGTTCGGCCAGAAGATCTGTCGACCTCCGGTACGGCTGGGTCAGACGGCCCAGCCGATCCCGGTACGGCTCAGCTGGACGGCTCGACCGCTCCCGGCGTGGCGTACCCGGAAGGCCTGGCTGTTCCTAGTTCGGCCAGGCTGGATGATCTCCCGCTTGTCGGCGCCCGGCGTGCCAACGGAAGCCGGCTCCGGAGCGCATGGGTGCGGGACCACAGCCAGTGGCGCGAGGCAGCATCGAAGCCGCGGCGTGGCTGGTATGCCTACCGGGTCGTGGGTGCGGCGACACTGCCCGCTTGGGCGGTCGAGGTCGCGCTCACGATCGAGCGGCCGGTGGACCCGCATCCGGAGGGGTTGGCCTCCGAGACTGAGGAGGCCGCACGACCGCGGCCAGCGTCGGAGGAGCCGGACGGCTCGAGCCGCGCTGCCACGCGATCCCCCTCATCCCGATCCGGCGGCTACGGAGGCCAGGGAGGTCCTGGTCGGCAACCCGGCCCACCCGATCCCCTCCGAGGGAGGGCACAGGCGCAGGCGATCGTGCTGCTCAGAGCACCGGGCAGGGCGAACTGGCTGGCAGGGATCGCCGAGGTGGCGGCGGAGGTCGAGGCTGCCGCGGGTGTACGGCGTGTCGACGATGCCGAGCCGGGGATGGAGAGCGCGCGGTCGCGCCTGCTCATGGGTCCGCCGCTCCCTGGGCTGGAGCCGATTCTTCCCGACGTTGCGCAGGCCCAGCTTGGAGCTGCCGGAGCGCGAGGGCTCCCGGCTCCCCTGCGGCGCTGGCGACCGGCGTCGGGAGCGGCGCACCTGTCGTGGCAGGCGAGCGTGGGATCCGTTCTGACCTGCGATGGTCCGTGCGGGGTGTCGGCCCAGGCGGTGGTTGCGCTCCGTGGTGCTGGGCATGCGGGTGCGATCGCTCCCCCGCCGGGGGGTGCCCTGGTGCTCCGGGCCTGGCGGGCGGGGCGCACCTGGGGCGCCGCAGGCGGACTCGTCCTTGGCGCGTCCCAGGCGCTTGGCCTGGGACGCGAAGCCGGACGCGTTGCCGCCAGCGCTCGCGCTGCGGGATGGGATGCGGCCGTCCTCCAAGGCCTGCCCGCCCTCCGCCTCGCCCGAGCCGGCGACCATCGGCAGGTTGCGCCCGAGGCGACGGCCCACATGGCTTCCGGCGCGCAGGTGGCGGCGCTGTTCGAGACCTTCCTCGCCGCAGGAGGTCGGGGCCGCCCGGCTCAATCTGCCGCGTTCTCGCGGTCGCTGACA
Organism: Armatimonadota bacterium; assembly: GCA_020696885.1. The sequence goes on from JAJFMS010001092.1 coordinate 1,623, forward strand.
GTGACCCCCTGAGGCTTCGCCACACCTCCAGAACGACATCGGATCAGGCTGTGGATTCCGGGATGCACGCATAGATGGAGGATAGTATGGTCAAACGAACGTAAACGTAAGCAAATAGAGGAGAGTGCCTCCATGACGACGTCGGCACCCCAGTGGCCTGGTCAGGAAGGCACGCACGAACGGCGCGAGGAGGACACGAATCCGGACACCACAGCGCGCCGGCTTCAGCCAGCGCCGGCCCGGAACTGGACGAACCCCACCGGCGGGCCCATCCCAACCCTGACGCCGGACCCCTCCGGGGCACCGACCCGCGCCCGGGAGCTCGGTCCCGCCGGAGAGCTTGGCGCCACCCGGAAGCTCGAACCCGTCCGGCAGCCCGCCCCCACCGGGAAGCCCGCCCCCACCGGGGAACCCAACCCCACCGGGGAGCTCCAGCCCGCCCGGGCACTCGAGCCCGTCCGGAAGCCCCACTCCCCAGTGGAGCCCGACCCCGCCGGCGAGCCCGGCCCCGGGGTGGCTGGAGTGGCGGACCTGGTGGAGCGGCGGAGGCGGCAGCAGAGGCTGCGGAGGGCGGCGGCGCGGCGCAACCGGTTCGTGGTGGTGCGGGATGCGGCGGAGCGGGACCTCTGGGTGGCGAGGCGGCGGGCCAGGGTGAACTTGCCGTCGCCGGTGGCTGTGACCAGGGATATCGCCTTGGGGCTGCTCGAGGTGGAGGCGGGCTGCCGGAGTGCGGCGCAGCTGGAACGGATCTTCAGCCCGCGGCTGTGGGAGGAGCTGGAGCATCGCATCGGGCGGCGGGGCGGGCCACTTCCGAGCGGTCGGTCGCTGATCTCCGTGCGATGCCAGGAGCACAAACCGGGGCTGGCCGACACCGTCGCGGTGGTGCGGAGGGGCGAATTGGTGCGTCCGGTGGCCCTCCGCCTTGACGCGTGTGGAGGCCGGTGGACCGTGACCGAGCTGCGCTGGTGGCGTAACGAGACCGGACGGCGGAACTTCATGATGAACCCGAACAGGATCCGCGACGAAGAACAGATAAGTTCCAAGAAACCATGGTCTGGGGATCGCTGGACGACTAAGCTCCCGGGACACGGCGGAGCGGGTCCGGGCGGTACGAGGGTTCGGGGGTCGAGATGGCCGGGATGGCGGAGCGCTACTGGAAGGAGCTGCGGCCGTCGAGCGCCGTCCAGCTCCGGCTGGACGTGACCATCCGGCACGACCAGGAGCCGTCCAAGCGCGACCTCCGCCGCCCCAGGCCGCAGGTCCG
>JAJFMS010001093.1 GCA_020696885.1 Armatimonadota bacterium
CACATCTACGATCCGGTCCAACGCTTCGAGGAAAACGATGGTAAAGAAGATCGCCCTGGTGGCCCTCGTGGCCGCCGTGCTCGTTCTGGCCCACACGATCGAGATCACCGCACGACCGTCCACCGGCCGACAGGGTCAGCACGTGCCCGGCTCGCACGAGCATTAGAGCACGCCGCGCGAAGGCGCAACCGGTGACTCGACCACCGCGACCGTGCCGGGTCCTTACGTCGCCGTGCCCGGAGCATGTCTCCTGGAGCGAAGCAAAGGATCCCGCGCTGGGCATGGTGGTTCCGCAAACGGGCCTACGTGCGGGGGCGAGATCCTTCGCGTTGCTCCAGGATGACATGCTGTGGGAGTGCATACCGCGTGCTAGCCGGGACATGGCAGGCGGCGCTCATCATTGCGGCTGGGCTAATGTTTCCGGCCGGAGTTGACGAGCGCCACGATTCCGGCCACGACGAGGCCGACCACCGCCAGCCCAGCCAGCACCAGCATCAACATCCAGGTGAGGGACATTCAGGTTCTCCGGGTTCCTCGTTAGAGCGCGACCCGCCGTCGCAACGCATGGAACGGGCGGTACCGGCATTCCGTTACGGCCGCAGGAGAACCTCTCCTCCGTACCGAACCACAGGGCGACGGTTCCCCGGAATTCTCACCACCAAGACACGAAGGCACTAAGAGAAGGTTTCCAGGGCAATCCCAGCGGGTGCCCCCGACCGCTCCGTTCATCCCAAGCGCACCTACGTTTTCCTGTCTCCTCTTGGTGCCTCTGTGTCCTGGTGGTGAATCTTTGGCCAAACCCGGGCGGCGGGAGACCCCGAGAGACTCACCTGCTCCATGGACGCCTCCCCCTCGCTCCTCCGGCGCTTTCAGCGGCGGCCACTCCTGGTGCTTGGCGCCGCGCTCGCCCTGTTGATGGTGCTCCTGGCCGTGTTCGCGCCGGTGCTGGCGCCGCATTCCCCGCTGCAGCCGCTGCCGGACGGCCTCACCCAGTTCGCGGAGCCGGTCGGGCCGGGGCCGGGACACCTGCTGGGCACCGACTCCCAGGGCCGCGACGTGGCGAGCCGCCTCCTCTTCGGCGCGCGCATCTCCCTCACCATCGGGCTGGGCGCCGTGACGCTCTCCGTGCTGCTGGGGCTGGCGGTCGGGGTGACCGCCGGCTACTTCGGCGGCTGGGTGGATACGGTGCTGATGCGCCTGACCGACGTGGTGATGGCGTTCCCGGCCGTGCTGCTCGCGCTCGCGCTGGCCGCGGTGCTGCCGCAGCGGAGTGTCCTCACCCTGCTGCTGGTGATCGGGTTCATCAATTGGACGGCCGCGGCGCGTATCTTCCGCAGTGAGACGCTCACCCTCCGGGAGCGGGTCTATGTGGAGGCCGCCCGGGTGCTCGGCGCCGGCCACGGGCGGGTGCTAGCCCGCCACGTGCTTCCGCAGCTGGCCCCCACGGTGTTGGTGGTGGCGAGCGTCGGCGCCGCCAGCACGATCCTGCTGGACGCCGGGCTGGCGTTCCTGGGCATCGGCGTGCCCGCCCCGGCGCCCACCTGGGGCGCGATGCTCCAGGAAGCGCAGCAATACTACGCCATCGCGCCCTGGCTGGCGGTCTGGCCCGGGCTGGCCGTGTTGATCACGGTGGGGGCCTTCAACCTGATCGCGTTCGAGCTCCGGCGGCTGATAAGATAGGCGGGGAGACCAGCCATGCGATCACCGGGTAACGACGAAGAGAATCACTGGAGCCGCCGCCGGCTGCTCCTGGCGGCAGCAGCGGCGCCGGGGCTGTGGTTGCTGGCCGGCTGCGGGGGAGGTGGCGACTCCGCGCCCTCCAGTAACGCGAGCTCGACGCCGAAGGGCGGCTCGGCCGGAGATTCGAAGCTCACCCTGGCCATCCCGGATGACATCAGCTCCCTCGACCCGGCCAAGGCGTTCGACACGTGGTCGACCGCGGTCGTGCACGCAGTTACCCGGCGGCTGGTGGACTATGACCAGGACGGCAAGCTAATCCCGGACCTCGCGGAGAAGTGGGACCGCGCCGCGGACGGCAAGTCGTATACCTTCCACCTGAAGCCGGATATCAAGTATGCCGACGGCGCCGCCATCGAAGCGGGTCACTTCAAGGCCGCCCTCGAGCGGGTGCTCGATCCCAAGACCGCGTCCTCGGGGGCCTCGTTCTACGCCGGGATCGGGGCGATGGAAGCGCCGGACGCGCGCACGTTCATCGTCCGCCTCAAGGCGCCGGACCCCACGCTGCTGAACCTGATGGGGATGACCTTTGCAGCCCCGGTAGCCCCCAAAGGAGACCCCTCGAAGCCGGCGCCCAGCGGCCCCTACACGCTGGAGGACTACGCTCCCGGCAACCGGGTGGTGCTGAAGCGGAATGCCGCGGATGAGCGCACTGCCGGCTGGGTGGAGCAGATCGAGGTGCAGCTCAGCGTGACGCAGCCGCTGCAGTTGACCCGCTTCCGGAGCGGGGACGTGGACCTGCTGCCCGGGATTCCGCCCGCGGAGTACTCGCGGGTGATGCGCGACCCGCAGGAGAAGGACAACGTGGTCCAGGGCGTGGTGAACCAGACCTGGTACTTCGGGATGAACGTCACCCGTGCGCCCTG
>JAJFMS010001094.1 GCA_020696885.1 Armatimonadota bacterium
CGGGAGGGCGGAACAGCCCTACTTCGGTAGCTTCTTGACCACCTGTTCCGTGAGGTCGGTCCCGCCGAACAGCACGGAGCGGCGCTCGTAGATCGCGGGCAGCTTCTGGTCTTTCGCCACCTTCTCGATCAGCTTGATCAGCTCCGTTTCCACGTCCGCCATCAGCCCGGACTCCATCTTGCGGAGCTGGTCCCGGCGATCGGCCTGCTCCTTCGCCAGCGAGCGCGCCGCCTCACTGCGGATCTTGGAAAGCTCCAGTATCCGGTTCGACTCCGCTTCGGTCGGCTTCGGCTTCTGGCTGAGGGAGGCGATCTCGTTGTCGAGCGCGTCCGCCTTCTTCAGCAGCTCTTCGAGCCGGGATTTCTCCTTCGCGGTCGGCGTCGGCTTCGCCTTGAGCACCAAGCCCTCCGCTCGCTCCTCCGTGGTGCAGTAGCGCAGTTGGGCGAGTGTCTGCATCTCATCGTCGAACTTCTTCGCCTGGTCGCGGAGCTGCGACTGGAACTTGGTGAACGCCGCGGTTTTTCGGTACGCGCCGAGCAGCCGGCCGAGGTCCACAAATGCCGGCGTTCCGGCGGGCGGCGGGTCGTTCGCGGCGCGGACCGGGGACGGCAGCAGCGCGCAGCCGGCGACCATACACGCCAGACCCAGCAATCGGATGTTCTTCATCGTCTCTCTCCTCTTCCACAGTCGGTCCGGCTGGGCCGGCGGCAGTCAGCCACGCCAGGGGGGACCTTCGGGAGCCGGCGGCCCCAGGTCTTCTAGCGCCATCTCCTCGGCCAGGGGGGCGAAGTCGCCGGGCCGCACCCCGGCCGCCAGGCCCCAGCGCGCCCACTCCTCGCCTCCGGCGGCGAACACCATGTAATAGGCCAGCACCCGGCAGCGATACAGGTCTTGCAGGCTCAGCAGGCCCGCGGCAAAGCGGTCCACGGCCTTCATCAACACATAGTCGGCAGACACCTCCGCCCGGTCGGAGGGTCCGAGTATCTCCAGCGCCCGGTCCCTCGCCAGCTCGAACGAGTCGCAGGGGCGGCGGTGGCCGTGTTTCGGACACAGCTCCGCGACCAGCCGCATCCGTTCCTGGCGAGTGAGACGTTCGATCATCGAGGGTTTGCCGGGAGTAGTACGTTGGCTTGCGATCAACCGGTGAGGGCGTAGTCCAGCGCCGGCTCCCGGCCCCGGAACTGGTCCGCCACGTCGATCAGCATCGCGATCAGCTCTTCCACGTCGCCCACGGTGTGGATCTGCGACATCCGCCGCCGGGCTTCCGCCGCGTGGGGCACCCCGTTCATATAGTGGAGAAGCTGGCCGCGCGACAGCATCGGCAGCGGCGTGGTGGGGTCCATGCTGCCCCGCTCCTGGTAGGCGATCAGCCGCGCGTGCTCCCGCGCGACCTCCAGGCGCTCCCGCACGCTGGGCCGCTCCGGAATGGTGCCGCACAGCAGGTACTCCCGCACCTCCCGGAAGATCCACGGGTTCCCCAGTGCAGCACGACCGATCATTACCGCGTCGCAGCCGGTCTCGCGGAACATCCGGACGGCGTCCTCGGGAGTGCACACGTCCCCGTTGCCGATCACCGGGATGTCCAGCGCCTGCTTCGCGTCCCGGATCGGACCCCAGTCCGCGCTACCTTTGAACCCCTGCTGCGCCGTGCGTCCGTGGATGGCGATGGCGGCCACCCCAACACCCTGGGCGACCTTGCCCATTTCCAGCGCGCTGCCCACGCACCCGTCCCAGCCCACGCGGGTCTTGATCGTTACCGGGACCGAGCTGCCCTTCACCACGGCGGCCATCACCGCTTCGGCCTTCTTCAGGTCCTTCAGGAGCGAGGCGCCCGCGCCGGTCTTGGCGACCTTCGGCACCCAGCAGCCCATGTTGATGTCGATGATGTCCGCGCCGGCCTCGGAGCACATCTCCGCGGCCACGCCCATCACCTCCGGCTCCGCACCGAAGATCTGCGCGGCGATCGGGTGCTCCAGGTCGGTCCAGCGCAGGTAATCGTAGCTGCGGGGGTTCTTGTGGTAGAGGCCGTGGCTGGAGGTAAGCTCCGTCACCACGAGGCCCGCACCCATGCGCTTGCAGAGAATGCGCAGCACGCTGCCCGTCTCCCCGGCCATCGGCGCGAGGACGATTGGAAACGGAATTTCGACTTTTCCAATGGTGAAAGGATGGATTAGCGGTTGCATCAGTCGTTAATACGGTGCTGGAAGGCACCTGGTGAATTGCTGGTCCGGGGAAAAGCGCCGGCCCCCCACGTCATCGCGAGCCGCCCGACGCCCCATTCGACTCGCACCGCGTCTCGGCGGCGGCGTGGCGATCCCGAAGGTTGAGTACTACCCGCTGGGTGCTTTGGCGATTGGCAGGCATCGGGACGTTCGGGATTGCCACGGGCCCAAAAGACGGGCCCTCGCAATGACTCACTTCTTTTGGCAGGCGCCGCGAAGCCCCTATCATCCTTCATCCTTCCGCCTTCATCCTTCCAGAGGCCCATGTGAGCCTCAGGCCTTCCAGCGTCAGAAATGGTTCCACGTGGTCGATACAGTCCGTATCCGGGGCGATCAGCGTCGCGAGGCCTCCGGTGGCGATGACCTTGGTATCGTCTCCC
>JAJFMS010001095.1 GCA_020696885.1 Armatimonadota bacterium
GATCTGCAAAATGCATCCCTGGCTCGCGCGAACCTCGCCGGCGCGGACCTGGGCTACGCGGCCCTGGCCGGCGCCACGATGAACTTCGGGAACCTGGAGAACGTGAACCTGCACGGCGCCAAGCTGCAGGGGGCCTGCCTCTCGCGCTGCGTGCTGCGAAACGCGAACTTCCGCGATGCGGACCTGCGCGACACGGAGTTCTTCGAGGCCGACCTGACCGGCGCGGACTTCTCCGGTGCTGACCTGACCGGCGCGGACTTCACGGGTGCGCAACTGGACGGCATCCGGACAGACGAGCGCACGCGCGGCATCGCCAGCGTAGGGGTGACGGTCAACGTCAATCCCGAGTCGGCGCCCCTGACGGCGATGATCGTCGGCCACCTGTCCTGAACAGAGCAGAGACCTTCCGGGAGTGATGGAGTAGTGGAGTGATGGAGAAGTGGACTGCCGGTGCGGCCTACGGCCGCGTTTCCAACACTCCAACACTCCAACACTCCAACACTCCAACACTCCCGGGAGACTGGTAGACCAAGCTCACCGGCGGGTATCCACCGCGGCGGCGAGCCGCGGCCGGGTGCGGGGGCGGAACCCCGCGCCGAGGATCGGCTGGCCCGCGCCCGGCGTGTCTTCCTGGAGCTTGCCGTCCCGCACCGCCACCTTCCCGTTCACCAGCACGTGGGTGATCCCGGCGCTGGCCTGCCGCGGGTTCTGGAACGTGGAGCGGTCGATCACCGTCAGCGGATCGAACACGGTGACGTCCGCATCCATCCCCGGCGCCAGCCGCCCTTTGGTCCGCAGCGCGGGTGCTCCCGGCTCCAGGCGAAGCACCGGCTGCACCGTCATCTTCCGCAGCGCCGACATCAGCGACAGCGCCTTCCGCTCGCGGACGTACCGGCCGAGGACGCGGCTGAAGGTGCCGGAGCTGCGTGGGTGGTCGGAGGGCGTCTCACCGACGAAGCCGTCGCTGGCCACCGATACCTGCGGGTGCCGCAGCGCCAGCTCGATCTCCGCTTCCGGAATCTGGTGACAGGCGACGAACCCGCCCTGGCTCCTGAACCGGGGGAATGACGCTTCCGTGATCCGCTCGCCGGTGGCAACCCACACCAGGTCGTTGTAGTCGAGTAAGAGGCGCTGTTGCCAGCCCTCGTCGAAGAGCGCGCTCTGGAGGCGGGTCATCCACGCGTCGTACGGATACACGTCGGCGGCGATGTCCACGCCGCGGCTGCGGGCGCGGTCGATCAGCGCCAGCGCTTCCTTCTGCCGCCGGATCGCCATGCTCCCGATGTGCACCACCTGCACCCGCGCGCCGGTGGCGGCCGAGGCGGCAATCAGCTCGTTGATCCCCTGGAACGGGTCCAGCAGGTGCGGGAGCCGGATGTGGGCATGGACGGACGTGCGGTACCGCGCCGCCACCTGCGCGAGCGCGACCACCTCTTCTCCGCTGGTGCCGGGCATGTACTCGATGCCGAACCCAACGCCCAGCGCGCCTTCCCGGTGCGCCCGGTCCGCCAGCTCCACCATCCGGGTGACCTGCTCCGGAGTTGCGGGCGACTTTCCGTCGGTGGCGCCGGCTTCGGACCGCAGCCCGAAGTGGCCCACCACGGTGCCGTAGTTCACCAGGGGACGCCGGGCACGCTGCTTCTCGATCCAATCGGCCACCGCGATCGGCCCGCCGTGGGTGGAGATAACGGTGGTCACGCCGTCCGTAACCTTGAAGCGGTCGCCCTCGGGGTGCGTGCTCGCCAGGATATCGACGAACCCGGGCGCAACCACCTTCCCTCGGGCGTCCAGCACCAGCTTTCCCTTCAGCCCCTTGCCGCTGGTGGTGACCACCCGGCCGCCGCGGATACCCACGTCCGCCACGTGATCCGTGTTGCTGGCCGGGTCCATCACCCGTCCGCCCGCCACCACCACGTCGAACTGCTCGGCCGGCTTCGGGGCACTGTGGGCGGTGCTCCCCGCCAGCGCCAGCCCCAACGACGCCAGGAGCAGCGGACGACGAGTCACCTTCGGGACGACCGAGCGCATCATAGTTCTCCGGAGAGGGCGCCCGGGCCGATGAGGTTCGTGCGCCGGGCGTGAAACAGGTACTGCTGCGCGTAGCCCGCCAGCGGGCCCCACTGCGAGCGAGCGAACTCCAGCATCGCGTCGTACTCCCGCGGGGTCAGCGCCTTGTCGACCCGCAGCGCCGCATCCGGCAGGTGCCGGAGTAGTTGCTCCGGGTACAGCTCGTGGATCACGCGGCGGACCCAGACATCCACCGGGCATGCTTCCGGCTGGTCCAGTGCGAATAGCAGCACGCAGTCCGCCACCTTCCGGCCCACCCCGGGCAGGTGCAGCAATCGCTCCAGCGCCTGCCGGTAGGGGAGCTTCCGGCAGGCGTGGAGGTCCGTCTCCCCGGCCGCGACCCGCGCCGCCGTGCCGATGAAGTAGCGACACCGGTAGCCGGCCCCGGAGCTCCGGAGCGCGGCGTCTTCCACGGCCGCGAGGACCGCAGGCGTGGGGACGGAGGCCACCTCGACTCCCTCCGGCCAGCGGTGGACCGTGCCCCATTCCCGCGCCAGGTACTCGGTGGAGCGCTCGATCTTGGGGATATTGCTGT
>JAJFMS010001096.1 GCA_020696885.1 Armatimonadota bacterium
GGGGGAGCAAACGGCGTTCTTCGAGAGCAAGATCCGGCCGCTGCTGGCGGAGCGCTGCTACTCGTGCCATGGTCCCCGGGTGCGGCAGGCCGGCCTGCGTCTCGACTCGCGCGCGGAGCTGCTCAAGGGAGCCGACACCGGGATCGTGGCGATCCCCGGCGATCCGGACCGCAGCCGCCTGATCCGGAGCGTCCGCTACCAGGACAAGCTACGGATGCCGCCCACCGGCCGCCTGCGCGCCGATGAGATCTCCGCGCTGGAAGAGTGGGTCCGCCAGGGAATGCCGTGGCCCCTGGAAAGGATGAAGGTGGAAGGCGGAAGGATGAAGGGGGAGCACTGGGCCTTTCGGCCGGTGACTCGCCCGGCGGTTCCTGCCGTGAAGAACACGGGGTGGGTGAAGAATCCAATCGACGCCTTCGTGCTGGCTGGGCTGGAGAAGCGCGGCCTGAAGCCCGCGCCGCCCGCAGATCCGCTCACGCTGATCCGCCGCGTCACCTACGACCTCACCGGGCTCCCGCCCACGCCGGAGGAAGTGGATGCTTTCCTACGGGAGTGCGAGGGGGAGCGGGCCGGCCCTTCGGGTCCGGGAGAAAGAGAAAGACCGAACCCTGTGACCGGTAGCCCCGCGGTGCTGTTGCCAGCGGGGAAGGCATCGAGAGGTACAGTCTTTCCGAACACCGAACACCGAACACCGAACACCCCCGTACGGGCTTATACCCGCCTCGTCGACCGGCTGCTGGCTTCGCCGCAGTATGGGGAGCGGTGGGGGCGGCGCTGGCTGGATGTGGTGCGATATGCGGACACGGCTGGTGAAACCGCGGACTACCCGGTGCCGCAGGCATACCGCTACCGGAACTACGTGATCGACGCGTTCAACCGGGACAAGCCGTACAACCGCTTCTTGCAGGAGCAGATCGCGGGCGATCTCCTGGCCGCGTCCGGCTCGCCGGAAGCGTACGCCGAAGCGGTGACCGCCACCGGCTTCCTCGCCATCTCCCGGCGGTTCGGCTTCGATTCCGAGAACTACCATCACCTGACAATCGAAGACACGCTGGACACCCTTGGGAAGTCGATGCTGGGGCTCACCGTGGGGTGCGCGCGCTGCCACGACCACAAGTTCGATCCGGTGCCCGCGGCGGATTATTACGGGCTGTACGGGATCTTCGCCGGCACCCGCTACCCGTTCCCCGGCTCCGAAGAGAAGAAGCGCCCCCGCGATTTCGCGCCGCTGGTCCCGCCTGCCGAAGCAACGCGTCGCCAGCAGGCGTTCGATGCGGAGCTGGCGGGCCTGACCGGCGAGGTCCAGCGGCTCCAGGGAGAGCGCGACGGCCTCCGGGCGCGCATCGGGCGGGACGGCGACTTCGAGTTCCAGGCGGAGGGCGAGGTGCCCGGGCTGCCCTGGATCAACGGCCCCAACAGCCAGGCGAAGGTCCGGGCCGCCGCCCAGAGCCCATTCACGCACCTCTTCCCGGCCGGCCGCGTGGGCGTGTCTTTCCTTAACGATGCCGCTTACAGCGGGTTCGGTCAGCCGGTCGCCCCCGGGTGGACGCCAGCCACCGGCGACCGCCTCTACTACAACGCCGATTTCCGAAACACCGGGGTGCAGGCTGGCGGCTCCGGCTCACTTCGCTATTACGTGGGGCACGGGCCCGGCGTCTCCGCGGCGGTGGAGCTCTTCGTGGATGGCGACCGGTTCTACGTGCGCAACGGCGGCCAGATCGAGCCGGTGCGAGAGCTGAAGGTTGGGCAGTGGTACAACGTCCAGCTTATGCTCGACCTGAAGGCCAGAACCTTTAGCGGGACGGTCGGCACCCCCGGTGACCTGACGGCGATCTCCCCGCGGTCGTTCCACCCCGGCTGGGACGGCACCATCGACTACTTCTTCGTGGACTCCTACGGCCACCAGGGCGGGGTGCGCCCTGGGCACGACGTGGATCAGCTCTCTCTCGGGGCGATGCCGCTTCCCGCGCCGTCGTTGACCCGCGGGGAAGGCGTTCCGGCCCGTGGGCCGGCGAACGTCGCGCTCCGGAGCCGGATCGCGGAGGTGGAGCAGCAGCTCGCCTCCCTGGAGCGCCGCCGCGCCGAGCGGATGGAGCAGGGTCCCTATGAGGTGGCCTACGCCGTGGCCGAGGGCACGCCGCAGAACGCGCACATCCAGCTTCGCGGCGACCCCCGCACGCCCGGCGCCGAGGTCCCGCGGCACTTCCTCACCGTGCTCGGCGGGGCTACGCTGCCACCCGCCACGCCTGGCAGCGGCCGCCTCGCGCTGGCGCAGTGGATCACCGAGCCGAAGAACCCACTCACCGCTCGGGTCTGGGTCAACCGCGTCTGGCAAGGCCACTTCGGCCGCGCCCTCGTGCGAACCCCCAACGACTTCGGCACCCGGGGGACCCCGCCCACGCACCCGGAGCTGCTGGATTACCTGGCAGGTGTGTTCGTTAGCGGGGACTTCCCAGCAGGGGAGACGAGTAAGAGTAAGAGTAGGACGGGGGCAGCGATGGACCAAAACACCGGCTCCCTCCCAAAACCGAACACCGAACACCGAACACCCAGTTCCCTCCGAACACCGAACACCGAACACCAAAGGTGTTCGGTGTTCGG
>JAJFMS010001097.1 GCA_020696885.1 Armatimonadota bacterium
CCTCTAGCATGTCGTCCGAGATTGTCTTGATCAGGATACCGGCGTTGAGCTGGATCTGGGCGTCGTCCAGGCGGTTCTGGCGGAAGTAGAGCAGCGCCAGGTAGTAGTGTGCCGCCGCGTTCTCCGGGTCCACCCGCAGCGCCTGCCGGTAGGCACTCTCCGCTTCCTTCCACTTCCGGATCACTTCCAGGGAGCGCGCGTACCCCACCGGGATGAAGGAGAGCACCGGGTCCGCGCTGGACATCTCCGCGGCCTGGGCTAGCAGCTTCAGGCCTTCCTCTTCCCGGGGCTTCTGCCCGGCCGCGGTGCGGGTGAGCAGGCTGCCTAGCCGGAACACCACCACCGGGTGGTCCGGCGCACCCTGCATCGTGCGGCGCAGCACTTCCTCGGCCTGCTGGGGGCGCTGGTTGTCCTCGTGGACCTGCGCCAGCACGAGCTGCGGCTCCACCTCCCCCGGGGAGGCCGTCAGCGCCGCCTGGAGCTCCGCCACTGCACCCTTCGGGTCATAGTCCTGGTGGAGCGCCCGGCCGAGCAGCAGGTGGGCTTGCATACTCCCGGGTGCGAGCTTCACCGCTTCCCGTAGCTCCCGGATGGCGTCCGAATACCGCTGCTGCGCGAAGAGAACGCGCCCTAGCTCCACGCGGGCGGCAACGTCCGTCGGCGCGAGCGTGAGGATCTCGCGCTGCTCTTCCTCGGCTTTCTTCCACTTCGCGGAGGAGCTCCAGGCCAGGCTGCGGATCTCCGCGGCCATCAACTCGCGAGATTTCGCTCCCCGCGGCTGGGTAGGCGGCTTGACGGTGGCGAGCACGCTCATGTCCGCGATGCCGGCCTGTTTGAAAAGAGGCGCGAGGTAGCCCGAGAGGCTCCCGGCCGGGACGCCCTTGTCCTCTTCGTCCTTCCGGTAGAGAGAGTGGAACACCGCCACCACGGCGCCGCGGTCCAGGCTCACCATCGGACCGCCGCTCCAGCCGGGCTGGGCGTCCGGACAGGGGTTCAGCACACAGAGATTCGTCTCGCCGCGGCGGGTGATCTCGCGGAGCTTACTGTCGTTGTGCTCCGGGCGGGCGAGGGCGGCAACGGTAGCCTCGCCGTAGGTGAGGGGGAAGCCGTAAAGGCGCAGCGGACGGTCCTTGAGGGCCGAGAGGGCTGCGTTCGGGTCGCTCTGGTCCACGGTCTCCAGCGGCAGCGCTGGGAAACCCGCCTGCGGCATCCGGATGAGCGCCACGTCCGCCACGCCGTCCACGGCGGCGACCTTCGCCTCGTAGGGGCGGCCGGTCCAGGGGCTGTACACCAGTACCGTCTGATCGCTGGCGCGGCGGCCCTTGCCGAGGTCCACGGAGACCACGTGACTCGCCGTCACCACCCAGCCGCCGTCGCCTACCAGGAAGCCACTGCCGCGCGAGGAGCGGAGCGTGTTGGCGGTGCGCACCATCACGATCGCATCTTCCGGGGAGAGCGGCGAGGCTGTCGCGGTGGCGGGGTCCGAATGGGCCGGGGTAACGCCTGGCAGCAGTGCCGAGCCGCCGGCCAGGGCCAGTGCTCCGGTCAACGCGTAGACGGCGCGTCCCGGGTAGAAGCGCCGTCGCCGAGCGCTGGGGAGTGAAGCTGGGGAGGGTAGATCCGCTCGGTACTGCATGGAACGAGTCTATCAGGGCAACCCGAAGCCGTCCGGGGCGCTGAAAACCGCCGGCAGGACCGGCCGGGAGAAATGGGCGAGCCCGCTCCTCCCGGCCAGTAGTATTAGCGGCCGCCCTTGTTCCGAAGGAACGGCGGGATGTCCAGGTCGTTCTGCTGGGCCGAGGCCGACGCATGGGTCGGGGCGTGGGTCGGCGCGCTCATCGAGGGGGCAGCAGGCGCGCTCCCGAACGTCCGCGTGACGGGCCGCTGCTGCTGGACTGGTTCGCTACGAAACAATTCACCAGGGCCGCCCTGTCCCTGGAAGCCGGTAGCAAGAACCGTCACGCGCACCTCGTCGCCAAGCGACTCGTCGATCACGCAGCCCATGATGATGAACGCGTCTTCCGAGTCCGCGGCGCGATGCACCACGTTGGAGGCTTCGTAGACTTCGTCCAGCGTCAGGTCGCTGCCGGCGCTGATGTTGAGCAGCACGCCGCGGGCACCCTCGATGGTGGACTCCAGCAGCGGGCTAGCAATCGCCATCTCGGCCGCTTCCACGGAGCGGTTATCGCCGCTGGCGATACCGATGCCCATGATCGCGGTGCCGGCGTTGCTCATGATCGCCTTCACGTCAGCGAAGTCCACGTTGATGAGGCCGGGGATGGTGATGATGTCGGACACGCCCTGCACGCCCTGGCGGAGCACGTCGTCCGCCATGCGGAACGCCTCGGTGAGCTTCGCACGGCGCTCGGCCACGGTGAGGAGCCGGTCGTTGGGGATCACGATGCTGGTGTCGACCTTCGTCTTCAGCGCGGCGATCCCTTCCTCGGCCAGGCGGAGGCGGCGGGGTCCTTCGAAGCTGAACGGCTTGGTGACCACGCCCACGGTGAGCGCGCCGATGTCCCGGGCGATCTCGGCCACCACCGGCGCGGAGCCGGTGCCGGTGCCGCCGCCCATGCCGGCGGTGATGAACACCATGTC
>JAJFMS010001098.1 GCA_020696885.1 Armatimonadota bacterium
TCCAGTTCCTGCGCGCCAACCACCTGGAGAGAGTGATGGTGCAGGACGTCCTCGGCGGCCTGATCGGCGTCATCACCCGGGCGGAGCTGGTGAGCGCGGTGTGTGGGCGTGTCCGTCCGCCTCTCGTCGGGGGGATGGCGACCCCGTTCGGGGTTTACCTCACCGGCGGCGGCGTGCGCGGCGGCGTGGGCGACCTGGCGTTGATGACCACCGGCATGTACCTGGCTACCATCCAGCTCGTCGCCTACGTGCTGGCGTTCTGGGTTGCGGGTCCCGGCGGCTGGGTGTATACCCTGCGAGTGCCGGTGGAATGGCTCAACTGGGTGGCGCGGAATGGCCTGGAAGCGCCACAGTGGCTGTTCTTCGCGCTGCTGTTCAAGCTCTCCTGGTTCATCACCGGCTACCACGCCGCGGAGCACCAGGTGGTGCACACCATCGAGGCCGGCGACGACCTCCAGGCAGACGTAGTCAGCCGGAAGCCGCGGGTGCACCCGCGCTGCGGTACCAACCTGGTGGCGGCGGTGATGATCATGGGAGAGTTCTGGAAGCTGCGCTTCGGCCCGTTGGATCAGGACGGCCTTCTGATGATCATCGCGCTGCTCACCACCCTGTTTCTATGGCGCCGGTTCGGTGGGCTGCTCCAGCAGCACGTCACCACTAGCCCCGCCAACCCGCAGCAACTGCGCAGCGGCATCACCGCCGCGCAGGAGCTGATGGATCGTTACCAGCAACGACCGGACGTGCGCCCCCGGATGATCCTCCGCATCTGGAACATGGGGCTCATCCAGGTGATGTCCGGGTCGCTGGTCGTGATCGGCATTATGACGCTGTTGGCACGGTTGAACGTGCCGCTTCCCCCGGCGCTGCAGGGCTTCTGACGCCCGCGCCCGCCCGGTTCGCCGGGCCTGACGCCTTCTGAGAGAATTCGAAAATCATGATCGTGAAGGAAAGACTGGCTTCCGCCCTGACCGAAGCGCTCCGACAGGCGCAGGAGACCGGCGACCTGGCCGGCGGCGGCCTCCCGCAGATCCGGCTGGATGTTCCCCCCAGCCCCGAGTTGGGCGACTTCAGCTCGGACGTGGCCCTGGGCCTGGCCCGCGGCTCCGGACGCACCGCCGCGCAGATTGCGGGGACCCTGGCCGCGCGGCTGGAGACCGGCACGGGGCTGCTGGATCGCGTGGAGGTTTCCAACGCCGGCTTCCTCAACTTCCACCTCCGGTCCGGCTGGCTGGAGGAGACGCTCCACGAAGCGCGCACGCGGCGCTCCGACTTCGGTAAGAACGACGACCTTGGCCAGGGCCGGTCGGTGCAGGTGGAGTTCGTCAGTGCCTATCCCACCGCCCCGCTCAACGTGCTGCACGGCCGCGGAGCCGCCCTCGGCGACGCCCTGGCCAACGTGCTGGAGTGGAACGGCTATCAGGTGACGCGCGAGTTCTACGTGAACGACGCAGGCAGCCGGTTCGACCGGTTCGCGCGCTCCGTGGACGCCGAATACCTGAAGGCCCTCGGGCAGGCCGACGTCCGGCCGCCGGTAGACGGGTTCCAGGGCGAGTACCTCACCGAGATCGTTCAGGAGATCCGGGACGAGGTGGGGGACCGCTACCTGGACTCCCCGGCCGGCGAGCGGGCCCGTGCCCTGGGCGAGCTGGGCCTGGCGAAGATGATCGAGCGCCAGAAGCAGACCCTGGCCCGGCTGGGCGTGCAGTTCGACGAGTGGCGCTCCGGCGAGCCGACTTACCTGGCGGGAGACCTCGCCTATCACCTGGACAAGTTCCGCCGCGGCTTCGAGCGGGTGATCGATGTCTGGGGGTCCGACCACGAGACCTACGCCCGGCGCACCCTGGCGGGCATCGAGGCGCTCGGCTATCCCCGCGAATGCCTGGACATCCTCGTGCTGGAGCCGGTGACGCTGAAGATCGATGGACAGCTCGTCGAAGCCGGCGCTGCCGGGGGGAACAACATCCTTCTGGACGAGGTCATAGACGAAGTAGGCAAGGACACCGCTCGATTCTCCTACCTGCAGCGAGGCGCCCGCGCGCCGCTGGAGTTCGATCTGGACCTGGCGCGCCAGCAGCCGGAAGCGAGCCCGGCGCACCGGGTGCGCGCCGCACTCGCGGGGGTGCGGGCGGTGCTGGAAGCGTCGCGGTGCCGGGGGCAACTCCCGCCGCAGGAGGCGGATGGCGGGGTTTCCACGGAGAACGGCAACCAGCGTCTCCTGCGGCGACTGGCGGATTTCCCGGACGAAGTCCGTGCGGCCGCGCGAGAGTTGGACCCGAGCCGGCTCACGCGCTACGCGACGGAGTTGGCCGGACAGGTGGTGCCGGTAGCCGAGGAAGTGCCGGATCCCGCACGGCTTGCCGTGCTGGACGCTGCCGAGGTGGTGCTGACCAACACGTTGACCATCCTCGGCATCAGTACCGATTGAAACCTGGCCTACACCTTCGGGCGGCATTGGAATCATCCTGCAGCCCCCGATAACCCGAAGATAACAACGGAGCCGGCAAGACCGGCGCCGCAAGTAACACCGCGAACATCCCGCGGCCGCTCACTGGCGAGCAAGAAGGAGTAACGCAATGAGGGAGCCCCTCCGGCATCTCCGCTGGTTGACCACGATCTCCAGGAAGCGCACCGTGGGCGCGCCGCTCTCTGCGGCGGCGCTGCTGCTGGCGGGCACGCTGCTCCTCACGCAGGCCGCCCGCGCGGACAAGGGACTGAACGACGGGGTCTTCCGGGACCGCGACGGGAAGTCGCACAACTGGTCCGTGGATCGCAGCCACGTGCTCAACTGGGATAACCAGCCCTACGTGCCGTCCGGCGTCGTATTCCACTCCACCTACCTGCTGACGCCTTCGGACCAGACGCTGGCGGCGGACGTCGCGGAGCTGGATCGGCTGAAGAGCGCCGGGGTCAAGGATATCTGGGTGGACTGCGACCGCGGTCTCCTGGAGTGCACCGTCCAGCAGACCCAGGCGTTCCTGGACGCCCTCGAGGCGCGGGGTCTCCGCTACGGTCTCCGGATCGGCGATCGCTCCCGGGAGCCGCTGGTGGGCTTCTCCCCCACGCTCCGCCCGGTGGCGGTGCCCAAAGAGAAGCTCCAGCCGGGCGCTCGAGAGTCTTGGAAGGTCAAGGCGCCCCAGGCCCGCCGCGTGATCTACAACCTGGTGGACCTGGTTGATGAGAAGACCGAGGGGATGTCCGTCAACACCGGCCAGACGGTGGTGGAGCGGGACCAGGCGGATATCGAGATCCAGATCCGCAAGAGCAGCCTCCTGGGTCGTGCCACCGGCACCCTCTACGTGGTGCCGGAGATCCAGGTGGACCCTTCCGAAGTCGGCAGCTTCGGGGACCTGTGGGCCGGCATGGAGACCTACTCCGACCGCCTCCAGAAGCACCTCGCCGGCCTCAAGTTCGGCCCGGGCCTCCGGTTCATCCTGGACCCGTTCGTGGCCGGTGACGGCACCGTGGGCCGTGAGGATACCGTCTTCCCATCTTCCCCGTCGTTCCACAAGGCGTTCGCGGAATGGCTGAAGCGACGCGAGGGCAGCGGCATCTCCTCGCTCAACACGAGCTGGCGCATGCGCGACAAGCGCGTCCCGACCTTCGACGAGGCGGCCCGCCTGGTGCCGATGTGGGACCGCAACGATCCGCCGGAGCGAGACGGTTGGCTGTTCGATCCGGTGGAGAAGATCGCCTACCGCTGCAAGCCCACCGAGTCCTCGATCTGGACCGACCTGGATACGTTCCGCGCCGACACGCTGAAGCGCTGGATGAACATCCTGTCGATCAACATGAAGCAGGACGGCACCGGTGTGCCGGTGCTGTTTAGCTGGAGCGCCTACCACCCGATTTTCAACAACTCCCCCGCCCCCGGCGGCTACGACGGCCTCGGCGCGCAGGTCTACGGCCAGGCGCCGGACGTGGCCACCCGCTCCGCGGCGTATGCCCTGGCGCAGGCTGAAGAGGCGGACCGCCACACCTGGCTGATCGCTACCCGCATGGCCGGCCCGCGCGACGCGCACGGCAACCCGACCGAGATCACAGACTCCGGCACCATCCGCGGCGCTTGGAACGCGGTCCGGGAAGCCGGCTTCCGCGGCGTGTTCCTGGATCCGAAGGAGCTGCCGAAGGCGGTTTCCTTCTCCCAGGAGCTGGGCTCGCAGATCGCCTCGGAGAGCGCC
>JAJFMS010001099.1 GCA_020696885.1 Armatimonadota bacterium
CGCGACTGGGAAACGCCGTGCTTTCGAACACCGACCTTCGCAATGCGGACCTGCGCGGCGCTGATCTCGTCGGCCGCGGCGCCACACAGCGGCTCTGGGACACCGACCTGGGAGGGGCCCACTTCCGGGGTGCGCTCTATGATTCCGGCACTCACTGGCCGCGAGGCTTCGACTACACCGCGCGCGGCTGCGTGCGCGGGCCGGAAGACTCCGGGAGCCTCCCGATCCCGGCGGAGGCTGACGCTCCCGATTTTGACGTGCTACCCCGACCCAGCGGGGGCGCCTGATCTCCCAGGCTTTGGGCCGAGAAAGAGGATGAGAAGGAGTAAGAGAATGATTCTGGGAGCAGACCGGAGCGGCCCAGGTTCTCACCCGACCTGAACAAGTGCTGTGAAAATACCGTGCTGCGTGCTCACCCCAGGAGGCGTCGTACCCACCACGCCTATGCCAGCACCGGGCGCGGTTTGGCAGGAGGGTTCACGAACCTCGAGGACACCGGCAGTCTGGCGACACGCCGGCTACAGGTGAACGTCAGCATCGTGCTGCTCGGCGCGCGCACCCCAAGCGGCGTCGAACGATCCACGCGCACGAGGCGCTATGCTACGGTTCTTACATTCTCATCATTAGGGGTGGGCCGTAGGCCCGTGATCGCTGAACACCTGAGCTATCCAAACAGCTTCCGGAGCGGCTCGCCTTCTGCGGCGGGGTAGGGGCGCTCCAGGCCATCGCGCATCTCCCGCTTCCAGTCCAGGCCGAAGCGCCAGAAGAGCGTAGCCGCCAGGTCACCAGGGGTCACCGGATCCGAGGCGGGGTACGCGCCCTCGGGATCGCTGCTGCCGTAGAGCGTGCCGCCGCGGACACCGCCGCCGGCCAGCGCGATGCTGTAGCAGTCCGGCCAATGGTCGCGGCCCGCGTCCTTGTTGATCTTCGGAGTGCGGCCGAACTCACCCATGGACACTACCAGCGTCTCGTCCAGCATCCCGCGCCGGCTCAGGTCCTCCACCAGCGCGGAGAACGCACGGTCGGCGGGCGGGAGCAGGACGTCCCGGTGGCGCTTGAACACCGCCTGATGGCTGTCCCAGTTGGCCTCCTGGCCGTTGTAGATCCCGTCGAACACCGTGATGAACCCCACCCCGGCCTCGGCGAGGCGGCGCGCCAACAGCACGCTCTGGCCATGCTTGTTCAGGCCGTACCGTTCCTTCACGGCGGCCGGTTCCGCGGAGATATCGAACGCGCGGCGCACGCGGTCGGACTGCAGCAACGCGAACGCCCGGGCGTACGGGATGCTCAGCAGATCCGCCCGGCGCAGCCGTTCGGTCGCGTCAAGCTGCCGGTCCACCACCGCCAGCAGCGCTTCTCGGTTGCTGAGGCGGGAGGCCGAGAAACCGGCTGGCAGGGAGAGCTGTCCGGGGTTGAAGTTCGGCCGGCTCGGGTCGCTTTCCACCTGGTATGGCTCGTAGCGGGAGCCCAGGAACCCGGCAGTCTGGCCGGGCAGCCGCACGCCGTTGTACATCACGTGCGGCAGCGCCACGTGGGAGAGCTCGCGGTGCGCGTCCCGCTCCAGCCACGACACCACCGAGCCATACGAAGGGAAGCTGAGCGAGGTGTCCGCCAGCAGCTCCTGGTCGCCGCCCAGCGGCGTCCGGCCGCAGAGCGCCTCCACCGCCGCAGCGTTATGGTTCCGCATCGGGTGATGCATGCTGCGCACCACGGCCACGTGATGCATCGCCTTCGCGGTGAGCGGGAGGTGCTCGCTGATCCGCACGCCCGGCGCGCTGGTGTCGATTGCGCGGAACTCGCCGCGGATCTCGACCGGGGCGTCCGGCTTCATGTCCCACGTGTCCAGGTGGCTGGGGCCGCCGTAGTGGAAGATCAGGATGCAGGTGCGGATGGTGGCGGGCTTCGCGCGCCCCGCCGCCTGCGCGGTCTCGAGGCCCGTGAGGCTAAGCCCGAGGCCGCCCAGCGCACCCACCTGAAGCAGGGAGCGACGGGGAAGGGAAGGCCCGTGGAACTGACAGCCCATACCGCCCTCCACGAGTTGAGAGGAGCCAGTGAGTTACCGGCGTCCTCGTGACTGAGGACGCCAGACCGGATCAGACGAGCTCGGGGATCGCGGCGCCTTCCGTTAGAACCGGCATTGGACGGGCCTGGCGATCCAGGAACTCCGCGTGCGGGTTGACGCCCAGCACGTGGTACATCGTGGCCAATACGTCCTGCGGGGTGTACGGCCGGTCCGCCGGGTACTCGCCGTTCGCATTGGACGCGCCTACGGCCTGGCCCATCCGCAGGCCGCCTCCGGCCATCGCCACGGACATCACCTGACCCCAGTGGTCGCGGCCCGGCAGTCCGGTCTGGCCCACCACGCCGGTGGTGTTCAGCTTGGGGGTGCGTCCGAACTCGCCCATCACCACCACCATCACGTGGTCCAGCATCCCGCGCTCGTCAAGGTCTCGCACCAGCGAGCCGATGGCGCGGTCCATCGCCTTGGCCGGGTCCTTGACCACGACCGCGATGTTGTCGTGCATGTCCCAGCCGTCCATGTTGACGGTTACAAACGTCACGCCACGCTCCACCAGGCGGCGGGCCAGCAGGGTGTAGCTCAGGAGGGTGTGCATCGCAAGCTGGGTGAAGTGATCGGTCGAATTGACGCTGGCCTCGTGCTCGAAGGTGCGGCGCATCGTGTCGACCGTCTCCAGCAGCCCGCGCCGCTTGGCGAGGCGAATCTGGTCGCTGGACTGCTTGAACAAGCCCGGCGTCCCGATCCGCTTCCCGCCGGAGGTGTCATCCGCCAGGAACGGGTTGTAGCGCGCGCCCAGCCAGTTCGCGCCGTGGTAGCCGGGAGCGACACCCACGGAGTGAAGATTCTGCAAGCCCACGTAGGCGGGTAGGCCGGGCCGGTTGGAGCCCCGGACCGCGGCCACGTAGCTGCCGGCGGAGGGAGCTCGCGGCGTGGTGTCCGCGCCCGTGGCGCCCCAGCGCCCGGTGAGCATGGCGTGCGCGCCGGCGAAGTGGTCGCCATTGTCATGGTGTACCGAGCGGATGAACGCCATGCGGTGCGCCATCTTCGCCTGCTCGGTCATCAGCTCGCACAGGCGGAGCCCCGGCACGCTGGTGTCGATCGCGTTGTAGGCGCCCTTGTAGTCCGCCGGCGCCTCCGGCTTAGGATCGTACGTCTCGTGCTGCGGCGGCCCGCCGTCCAGCCACACCAGGATGCAGGCGGTATTCTTCTTCGTCGTGCCGGTAGCGGCCTGGGCGGCCTGGATCCGGAGGAGATCCGCCATGGACAGCCCCGCCAGCCCGAGGAAGCCCGCTTGTAAGAAACTGCGGCGCTTCATGCCCGAACAGTTCACCGTGAGATCCCGACCCGTCAGGCGCAGCATACGTTAACTCTCCCCCGTGGCACTTCGTACCCCTAATGGGAGTGTTGCGAACCGCCCGGAGTTGCGTGCCCTTGCCGGAGCACGATGTGGACTTCGTACTGCGATACGGCTGTTAGCCCGGTGCGCTCCTCCGGGTATTACTGCCCGATGAGCGAACGAGCGGTGGAAGAGCAATGGCTGGAGCTGGATGGACGCCAGGTGCACTGCTGTACGCTGCCCCCGGGGCCGCAAGGGCACGAGCGACCTCCACTGCTGTTGATTCACGGCATCACCTGCTGCATCCGTACCTGGGAGCCGTTTTTGCGGGACCTCGCCCGCCGGGATGACGCTCCGGCGGTCGTGGTGCCGGACCTGCCGGCG
>JAJFMS010001100.1 GCA_020696885.1 Armatimonadota bacterium
GACGAGGACCGGGGCGTCAAGCGGAACTACCAGATCCGGGCCGCGGTCCATCGCGACCTGACGCCGTCGCTGCTCTACAGTTCCCTGATGAACGCCGTGCAGAGCGTTTCTCCCCCCGCCTCCGGCACCACGCGCGGCCTGGTGGAGGTGTGGGCCAGGGGGATCGAGCCGATCCGCCGGGAGAACATCTTCGCCACCGGGGAGCGGCGCTCCCAGCTCGAGATGCTGTTCGGCGACCCGTTTGCGGGCATGCCAATGGCGGAGCTGCTCCAGATCATGGAGGTGCTGGAGAACAACACCTTTGGCGCCGTGCCGGTGGAGCGGGTCCGGGTGTCTGTGACGGTGAGCCAGACCCGGCGCACCGCCACCATCGAGCGCGCCTATGCGGACCGCAAGCGGGTTAAGCCGGGTGAGCGTGTGAAGCTAGGCGTGGTGATCCAGCCCGCCAACGCCCCCAAGGAAGTGCGGGAGTTTGAGGTGGAGATCCCGCGCAACATCCCCGGCGGGAAGCTGCAGATCGGCGTGGCCGCGGGGTCGTCCGCCGAGCGGATGCGGCAGGCGCTCCAGGTGCTGCGCCCGGCCGCGAAGACGCTGCCGCAGATCCTGGACCAGATCACCACCCGCGAACAGAACGACCAGTTGATTGTGGAGATCGCGCAGCCGGTGGTGGGCGTCTCCGTCTCCGGTCGGGAGCTGCCGAACCTGCCGACCGTGGTAGTGGAGGTGCTTACCGGCGCCAACCCGGCCGGGATCCGCGCCATCCGCAGCCACAGCCGCACCGCGCACGCCACTCCGTGGGTGCTCTCCGGCGCGCAGCTGCTCTCCCTGGACGTGGATGCGGACGAGAAGGACAAGTCCGGCCCCTCCCTGGTGCCCGGCGCCAACGGCGTCGGGGGTCTCGGCTCCCTCCTCGACCTGTTTCGGGCCGGCGTGGGCGGGGATGTCAGCGGTGACCTCGCGGAAGACCCGGAAGCCGGCGCGGGTGTCTTCGATGATCAGGGCGAAGGAGAAGCCGCGGCGCTGCCGGGCCTGCTGCGCGGCCTGCGGCGAGTAGCCCAGGGCGCCCGTCCCGGGAACAAGCCGACGGAGCCGGCGATGCCCTCGTTCGAGGAGCTGCAGCGGCTGCTGGAGGACGACGGCTCCGGGACCCCCGCGGCCGGCAGCACGGTGACCGGCACGAAGGGCATCGCTCGATCTCCCGGCGTGTGGCGCATGGGCGCGGCGAAGGACTTCCAGGGAGGAAAGCTCGACGGCGTGCTCGTTTCCAGCCGCGGGGAGGTGGCGCTGGCGCCCCAGGCCAGCACCCTGCTGACCTCGCCGGACCGGCTCTACTGGTCGCAGGCCACCGACTCCTCCGGCAACGTCTACGTCGGAAGCTGGCTGGAAGGAACGATCCTGAAGATTGGGGCGGACGGGAAGTCGGCCAAGTTCTTCGAGGCGGCCGGGGAAGTGGCGGTCTCCGCCGTGACGAGCGACGGCGTGGGCGGGCTCTATGCCGCCACCGAGCCGAGCGGCGCCATCTTCCACGTGACGGCGGGCGGCCAGGGCGTGAAGCTCTGCAACCTGGCCAACGAGCGAGTCTGGGTGCTGCGCAAGATCGGCGACGCGCTGTTCGCGGGCACCGGCAGCGAAGGGCGGCTCTACCGGATCACGCCGGACGGCAAGACCTCGGTGGTCTTCACTGCTCCGGACCGGCACGTTTACTCCATTGTCGAGGACGGTGAAGGCGGGCTCTACTGCGGCACCTACCCGCGCGGGAAGATCTTCCGCGTGCGAGACGGCAAAGCCAGTCCGGTGTACGAGCTTCCCAACCTGACGGTCTCCTCGCTGGCCCGGGACGCGAAGGGCAACCTCTACGTGGGCACGTCACCGCGCGCTACGGTGGTCAAGATCACCCCGAGCGGGGACGCGTCCGTGCTGTTCCAGTCGAAGGAGAAGCATGTCTTCTCCCTGCTGCTGGACGACGCGGGCAACGTCTACGCAGGCGTCGGCCGCCCGGCGCGAGTGTACCGGATTGCGCCGGACCGCACGGTGAGCACTCTCTGGCAGCCACAAGCAGCCTACGTCCTATCGCTGGGGAGAGACGGCGCCGGCAACCTGTTTGCCGCCACGGCCGGCCCCACGCAGGTGGTGAAGCTCTCCGCACAGCCGGCCACCGGCGGCAGCTTCACCTCCCCGGTGCTCAACGCCGGCAACCTGGCCCGCTGGGGCGTGGTGCGCTGGTCCGGCGTGACCGACGGCATCGAGGTGCAGACCCGCAGCGGCAGCACCGCCTACCCGGACGCCACCTGGAGTGAGTGGTCGGCAGCCTACCACAAAGCTACCGGCGAGCCGGTGCAGTCCCCGGCCGGGCGGTACCTGCAGTACCGCGTGAGCCTGAAGGCCCGGGAAGGCGCCCCCACTCCCACGCTGCGAAACCTGGAGGTCTTCTACCGGGCACGCAACCATGCGCCGGAAGTGACGGTCAAAGCGCCGGTCTCCGGCGCCGTGCTCTCCGGCAGCCGTCCCCTGCGGTGGACTTCGAAGGACGCGGATGGTGACCGCCTCACCTACGACGTGTACTACGCGAAGGAAGGCACCACGGCCTGGGTCAAG
>JAJFMS010001101.1 GCA_020696885.1 Armatimonadota bacterium
GAGGGTTTCCACTCCTGGTGCATATCTCGGAAAGCGGAAGATTAGCTCCTCGTTCACCAGCAGGAGATCGTTATTCTGCCCAGCCGAATCAAGCAAGCGTGCCATCTCGATCGTGAGGTCGGGACAGGCGCTTCGAATGGCGTTTCGGAACGGGGTTGCATCTCGCATAGCCTGTGACCTCGAGAACGGTATGGCTACCTCTCGCGATGAGACGAAGCCAGCTTTAGTCTACACCAGGAGCCCTTGCTCGCCCGTGCGCGGCAAGCCCCTCGGTTTCTGACACTCACGTGGAGAGCCGGCCTCATACGCAGGTGGCTGCGGGTGCGAGAGGGAACAGCAAGCTAGCCCCTGGAACCCACAGCCCATCCCCGCGCCTGCAACCATGCTAGCTACCGCCTTCTCCAGCGCCACCCTCGGCGTCGACGCCTACCTGATCGAAGTCGAAGTGGACGTGGCGCGGGGCGGGCTCCCGAAGTTCGTCCTCGTTGGCCTGCCGGATGCCGCCGTGCGGGAGAGCGCGGAGCGGGTGGCGGTGGCGCTCCGCAGCCAGGGGCTCCGTATGCCGGGCACCCGGGTGCTCGTGAACCTCGCCCCCGCGGACATCCGCAAGGAAGGCCCGGTCTTCGACCTCCCGATCGCCATCGGCATCCTCGCCGCCAGCGGCCAGGTGCCCGCCGACCGCCTCGCGGACTTCCTCATCACCGGCGAGGTCTCCCTGGAAGGCGGCATCCGGCCGGTCTCCGGCGTGCTCCCGATGGCACTCACCGCCCGCCAGGAGAAGAAGCGCGGGATCATCGTCCCCGCGGAGAACGCGCGGGAAGCGGCCATCGTGCGCGGGGTGGAGGTCTACCCGGTGGAGACGATCCGGGATGCCATCGCCGTGCTCAAGGGCGAGGGGAAGGTATTCACGCCAGAGGACGTCACCGCCACGCTCTCCGACCCGGCGTGGACCATCGACATGGCGGACGTGCGCGGCCAGGAGCACGTGAAGCGGGCGCTGGAAGTGGCGGCGGCCGGTGGGCACAACCTGATCATGGTCGGCTCGCCCGGCTCCGGGAAGACGATGCTCGCGCGCCGCCTGGCGACCATCCTCCCGCCCCTCACGTTCGACGAGGCCCTGGAAGTCACCAAGCTATACAGCGTCACCGGCCAGCTCGGCCGGGAGCGCGCGCTCATCACCCAGCGGCCGTTCCGGTCCCCGCACCACACCGTGAGCGACGCGGGCCTTATCGGCGGCGGCACGATCCCGCGGCCCGGCGAGATCAGCCTGGCGCATCACGGCGTGCTCTTCCTGGACGAGCTGCCGGAGTTCACCCGCGCCGTGCTGGAGGTGATGCGCCAGCCGCTGGAAGAAGGCCACGTCACCATCGCCCGCGCGGCGGCCTCGCTCTCCTATCCGGCGCGCTGCATCTTTTGCGCGGCGATGAATCCGTGTCCCTGCGGTTACAACGGCGACGCGATCCGCCAGTGCACCTGCTCCGCCACCCAGATCGCCCGCTACATCGGTCGGATTTCCGGTCCCCTGCTGGATCGCATCGACATCCACGTGGAAGTGCCCCGCCTGAAGAACGAGGAGCTGCTGGGTCCCAGCAACGGCGAGAGCAGTAAGGCGGTCCGGGAGCGCGTGCAGCAGGCGCGCGCGATCCAGTCCCGGCGGTTCGAGGGCAGCGGCATCTACATCAACGCGGCGATGGAGAGCCGCCAGGTGCGCGCCTACTGCCGCGTGGACCCGGATGCCGAGGTGCTCTTCAAAGCGGCCATCCAGCGCCTGGGACTCTCCGCCCGTGCCTACGACCGGGTGCTCAAGCTCGCCCGCACCATCGCGGACCTCGCTGCTTCCGACACCATTGGCGTCAGCCACGTGGCGGAGGCGATCCAGTATCGGAGCCTGGACCGGCAGGTCTGACACGGCGGACTTTCGAGAGCATCAGGCGACAGCCCAGAGGGGCGTAGCGATCATGGGTTCTGCGGACTACATCGGGAGTCGCGGTGAGTACCTCGCCTACGTTCTGCTTACACGCTTTCATGGACGGGACCGGCCCTTCTTTCGCCCGTATTTCCTGGGTGAAAAGGCCGAAAAGCTGGACTTCCTGGTGGAACTCGTGGACGCGGGCGAGCGGGTGCCCTTCTTTTTCGTCCAGGTACGGAGTACGCGCAGAGGGTATACGGGAGTTGACGGAGGTACTCGACAGTTGCGGGTCCGCGTAACGGCAGACGAGTTGCGAGCGCTCGCTGCCCGTCCGGTGCCGACCTATCTCATCGGAATAAGTGAGTCCGATGAGGAGGGGTATCTCTTGAGCGCCCGTCAGCCTGCTGCAGGTGGGCTCTCCAGCCTTCCTATCGATTTTCGCCTGGATGGCGACACGCTAGGCGGGCTCTGGGCTGAGGTCAGAGACTTCTGGGACCAGTTCGCACCTGCAACGAGGCCTTCAGTGTTCATTAGTTGATCGGTGGAGAGCGCAATGAGACAGAAAGAGCCTTGGTATCTAGGACAACGCGCGGAAGCGCTGGCGTTGGCGCTGTTCACCGCTCGGGATGATCTGCGAGTAGCCCAAAGCCAGAAGGACAGTGGGCTCGACTTCAGGGTTGAGCTA
>JAJFMS010000074.1 GCA_020696885.1 Armatimonadota bacterium
GCCGACGCCGCCCTGCCCGAGCTGGAACGGCTGGGCTTCGGGCTGGAAGCGTTCGGGCGAGACGCGTTTCTGGTGCGCGCCGTGCCGGAGTTCGTCACACCCGGGGCAGAAGTGGCCACGGTGCGCGGGCTCCTGGACGAGCTGGAAGCGGCCCGAGCCGCAGGCGGCTCCGGCAGCCGGCCGGCGCTCACGGACCGGCTGGCTGCCTCCGCCGCGTGCCGGTCCGCCGTCAAGAAGGGGATGGCGCTCGGCCTGGAGGAGCTGCGCCGTCTCCTAACGGACCTGGCCCGCACCACCAATCCCCACACCTGCCCGCACGGCTGTCCGATCACCATCGAGCTCACCTTCCACGAGCTGTTGAAGCGGTTCAAACGGATCTGACGGCACCCAGGTCGCCGATCCTTTGCCTCCGGGTTCTCATCCCGAGAGTACTCCGTAGGCAAGGCCCTTGTGGCCTGTTCGATCCCGGAGCGCCGTCTCATTAACGGCGTTACCTGCTGGTGTTAGCGAAGGCCGCGATCGAACGAGGCACGAGGCCTCTGTCTTTAGGTGCTATCCGCATCGCGCGTTCGCTTAGCCACTATGGTCTTGAACCGTGAGCCGACCGGCCCATCGCCGCACGCTAACGGGGCCATTCATTCAATATGACGCTCTCACGAGTCAAGAGCCTCTCGAACTCGGCCAGTTCTTGCTCGCCCTCCGGTGTGCGGTACCACGCCTGGACAAAATCGTACCCCTCCGTCAGTTCGTAACCGCAGCGACCGACGCGCAGATGGGGGCCTTCCCACCACTTGACGAGCCCGTCGGAAGCCTCGCGAATCGGCGCCAACGGAAGCCCGGTCTCAAACCGGCGATCATCGCGGGACACAAACCCTAACCGGCGACCTCGCCATTCAGCGCTCGCCCGGAGCTCATCCTCCAGGGCGAACGACTCGATCCAGGTTGCCGCCGACTCGGCGACGGGGTTTTCCTCGTAGAAGATCCGGCCCGCCGGGTCGAGGTAGTACCGAAACTGGTCGGTTTCCTCCATCAGGCACGAGAAGAACGTCGCGCCGCATCTTTCCCAACTTTCGTACACCTCGATCGCCCCGTCATCTGTGTAATACATTACTTCGAACGCCCAGCGACCTGCCGTTGCCGAAACAAGCTCCAGTCCGCCGAAGTCGACCTGGAACTGCACGACCGGCGGCTCGACCGGTAAGCCAGCACTTCGCAAAGCCTGGGCTATTTCCGTCGCATCTCGGGGAGAGCAGGTCCAGGGCGAATTCTCGAGCAGCTTTCGAGCGCGCTCCGACAGCACTTTGTCCTCCTTCCAGACCGCCGCGCCGTGGACACCCACCACCGGTTGCGCAGGCGGCGGGAGCCAACGGTACAATCGTCAGGAACGATACCGGCAATGACGCACGGGCTCCGCGAGTATCCGAATCTGTCGCGGGAGCTCGCCCTCTGGACGAGTCCCCACTGCACCCACCATAATGGCACCGGAGGGACCCGGATGAGTATTCCCGATCGGCTGTGGCGAGTGGTCAAGGGGCAGTGGGCTCTGGCAAACGAGAAGATCGCGCAGGCCGAGGCGCAGGCGGATGCCTACCGGGAGCTTGCCGACACCCTACGCCAGGCACCCCCGACCACGCCCATTCCTACCCGCAGCGGAACCGCAGCCGGCTCGCCGATGAGTACCGGCGGCAACCCCACTGCGTCCACCGAGCACGACCCCCTGGACGCCTGCTACGCCCTGCTGCTCGTGGCTCCCGGCTCATCGCTCGAACAGATCGACGCGGCGTACCGGCAGCGGCTGAGCGAGCTGCACCCCGAGCACTACGCGGCCGGCTCACCCGAGCGCGCGCTGCAGGAAGGCAAGCGGGAGGCATTCAACGCCGCGCACGAGCGGCTGCGTGATGCCCTGAACCCGACCGAGACCCGCTTCGAGCGACTGGAGTTCTAGCCCGAATAATTCACGACAGCCTGGGATTGCCGAACCACCGTACTCCATTCGCCGTTGGGGTCGGACTGAGCCGAGGAGGCTCGCAGCCTAGGAAGTGAGCTTCGCGCGGCCTGGCTTTGGCCGGGCGAGGCTCGCTGACGACGGATCCGAGCCCGGGTGCCCTTCGGGCGAGGGCCAGTCCCACACCAGGATCGCGTGAATTATCCGGGCTCATGGCCCAAACCCGTCAGGACGCCTACGCTTTGACCGTTCTCCCCGCTGGTTGCGGTATCATACAAGGTCGGAGAGGTTCCGTCGCCAGGCACGCAGCGCCGCGGGCCAGTCCCCCCAGGGACGGCCGCGCCGTGCGCCGGACAGCTACCGAGCAATTAAACTGGATGGCTGCAGTCTTCGTGTTAAACTTCCCCTGTTGCGTCGCACGGGCGCAGTCCATCTTGAGCTTCTGGGAACCGCATGGATAAGAAAGAAGTTTTGCGCATCTATCGCCAGATGCTGGTGATCCGCCTCTTCGAGGACCGGTCCGGCGTCGCGTATATGCAGGACAAGATCGGTGGCTACCTGCACCTCTACATCGGTCAGGAAGCGGTGGCCTGCGGACTGGTCTCTGCGCTGCAGCCGCAAGATCGCGTCATCGCGTCCTACCGCGATCACGGTCACTACATCGCCTGTGGCGGCGACATCAACGAGGGGATGGCGGAGCTGTACGGCAAAGCCACCGGTTGCTCTCGCGGCAAGGGGGGCTCCATGCACCTCTTTAGCAAAGAGCACCGGTTCTACGGCGGCAGCGGCATCGTTGGGGCGGGTATCGGTCTGGGCACCGGGCTCGCCTTTGCTTTGAAATACCGGGAAGAAAAGGGGGTGTGCCTCTGCTTCTTCGGGGACGGCGCCTGCCAGACCGGCATCTTCCACGAGTCGATGAACCTCGCCTCCCTCTGGAAGCTGCCTATCATCTTCATCATCGAGAACAACGGCTACGCGATGGGCACGTCCGTGGACCGCTCGTCCTCGGAGCCTGAGTTCTACAAGCGCGCTGCGGGTTACCGGATGCACGGTGAGCGCGTGGACGGGATGGACCTCTTCAAGGTGCGCGAAGTGGCGGACCGGTTGATCCCGCAGGTGCGGGAGACCTCCGAGCCGGTGCTGCTCGAGGTGCTGACTTACCGTTACCGCGGCCACGGCGCGGCGGACCCCGGCAAGTACCGCACCAAGGAAGAGGTGGAGGAGTGGACCCAGCGCGACCCGATCGGCATGGTCGAGACGTGGCTGCTCAAGAACAAGGTGATCAAGGACGAGGACGTCAAGAGCATCCATGCCGAGGTGCAGGCTGAAGTGGAAGAATGCCTGCGCTTCGCCGAGGAGAGCCCGTGGCCCACTCCGGAGTCGCTGTACGAAGACGTCTACGCATAAGGTCGCCGGAAGTCCGCCGGCGCGGCTCAACGCGCCGGTGCGCTACCCGACACATCTGGATTTGAGAGATGCCCGTAATTACATACCGTGAGGCGCTGCGCCAGGCGCTCATCGAAGAGATGGAGCGTGATCCGGACGTCCTGATCATGGGCGAGGAAGTCGCCCAGTACCAGGGGACGTTCCGTGTAACGGAAGGTCTGTTGGATCGCTTCGGGGCGAAGCGCGTGGTGGATACCCCCATCTCTGAAGAAGGGTTCACCGCCGTGGCCGTGGGGGCCACCATGATGGAGTTGAAGCCGGTGGTCGAGTTCATGACCATCAACTTCTGCATCCGGGCTCTGGACGCCATCGTCAACCACGCGGCGAAGCACCTGTATATGTCCGGCGGACAGTTCCCGTGTGGGATGGTGATCCGAGCCCCCAACGGTAAGGGGGAGCGCCTCGCCGCCCAGCACAGCCACGCCCTGGAAGCCTGGTTCATGTACATGAACGGCCTCAAGGTGGTGCTGCCCTCCACCCCGGCGGATGCCCGCGGCCTGCTGAAGGCAGCGATCCGCGACCCCAACCCGGTGATCTTCCTGGAGCACGCCGCGCTCTACTCCACCAAGGGTGAAGTGAGCGAGGACGACGAGATCGTGCCGATCGGCAAGGCGGCCGTGCGGCGCGAAGGAACGGACGTCACCCTGGTGAGCTACTCCCGGATGGCACAGGTCTGTTTGCGCGCCGCCGAGACGCTTGCCAAGGAAGGCATTGAGTGCGAGGTGCTGGACCTCCGCTCGCTGGTGCCGATGGACGAGGAAGCGCTGGTGGCGGCGGTGGCGAAGACGCACCGCGCCGTGGTGGTGACCGAAGAGAACCCGGTCTGCAGCGCGGCTTCCGAGATCGTGAAGCGAATCTCCACCCTGGCGTTCGATGAGCTGGACGCCCCGGTGGAGATGGTGACGGGCGAAGACACCCCGCTACCGTATTCGCGGCCGCTGGAGAAGCAGTGGGCTCCGGACGAAGCGCGGATCATTGAGGCGGTGCGGCGCACGCTGGCGCGCACGAATGGTGCGGGAGGGTAATCGGGTTATGCCGGAATTGCTCATGCCCAAGACGGGCGACGGAATGGAGGAGGGCACGCTCCTTCGCTGGCTCAAGAAGCCCGGTGATCAGATCGCCTACATGGAGGCCTTTGCCGAGATCCAGACGGACAAGGCAACGATCGAGATTCAGTCCACCGAGAAGGGCCAGCTCACCGAAATCCTCGTGCAGGAAGGCGAGACCGTTCCGATTGGCACCCCGATCGGTGTGATCGGTGAGCGGTCGGCGTCGACTGCCAATAGCGAGCCGGCAGACGCGAAGGCCGCGGAGACGGAAGCAAAGCCGGCGGAGACAGAAGCTAAGCCGGCCGAAACGTCCACGGCACCGCCCGAGCCGCAGCCGGCGGGCGGTGAGCAGGCAGCCGCGCCGAGCAACGGTCAGCGCGTGAAGGCCAGCCCGCTCGCGCGGAAGACCGCCAGCGCGCTGGGTGTGGACCTCAGCGGTGTTAAGGGGACCGGTCCGGGTGGACGGATCATCGCCGCGGACGTATCGGAAGCGAAGCGCACGGGCGCGCCGACGGCTCCGGCCGCAGCGAGCGCCGGCGTCGCGCTCAGCCCGGGCGTGCCGGCAGCAAACCTGGCCGGACAGCGGAAGCCGATGTCGCCGATGCGTAAGGTGATTGCGCGCCGGCTGCTGCAGAGCAAGCAGACGGTACCGCACTTCTACCTGACGCTGGACATAGACATGCGGGCAGCCTCCAAGCTGCGCGCGGAGTTCAACGCCGGCGCCGGGGAAGACCGCCGCATCTCGTTCAACGACATGGTCGTCCGGGCATGCGTGCTGGCACTTGAGAAGTTTCCGGCGGTGCGGTCGCAGATCGACGGCGACCAACTGCTGACGCCGGACGCGATCAACATCGGCGTGGCGGTGGCCCTGGATGAAGGGCTCATCGTGCCGGTGATCAAGGACGCCGCGAACAAGAGCA
The DNA here is from genome assembly GCA_020696885.1 of Armatimonadota bacterium. The sequence goes on from JAJFMS010000074.1 coordinate 5,361, forward strand.
TCTCCGCCATCGGCCGCGAGACGCGCTCGCTGGCGGACCGCGCGCGGAAGGGCGGCCTGGGAGCGGAAGACTACAGCGGCGGCACGTTCACCGTCTCCAACCTGGGGATGTTCGACGTAACGCAGTTCCAGGCGATCATCAACCCGCCGGAGACCGCCATCGTCGCCGTGGGAGCGATCCGGGACACCCCGATCGTGGACAACGGCGAGATCAAGCCGGGCAAGCAGATGTACCTGACGATCAGCGCGGACCACCGCGTGGCCGACGGGCACGTGGCGGCGCAGTTCATGCAGGAAGTAAAGCGCCTGCTGCAGAGCCCGCTGAACCTGCTGGGGTAGCCACCGCCGGTGGGATAGAATGGACGGGCCGGGGAGCGCTTGCTCCCCGGCCCGTTTTCATTGCTGGAGGGCGCTACAGCGGACGGTGACCGTCTGGCGAGACCGGTACTGCTACCGGGAACAATCGCCCCTTCGCAAAGACGCACCCGTTCCCTGTAGCCGGCGCTCGCCGAGCGCCGGTGTCCCGCCCATGCCTCACCTCCCGCAAAGCCGTACATCGAACACGGGCACAGCTCTACGGCCACAAACCTACGCCTGCTCGTGGAGCCGGTCGAGAACCACGCGAAGCTGTGCGGCGAGGTGCGTCACGTAAGGCGCCTCCACGATCTCGGCGTGCTCCCCCGGGACCTCCAGCACGTCGATCCCTCCCAGCGCGAGCGGCTTCCAGCCGTTGTGGGGATCAAAGTCGCAACCGACCGGCTGGGAGCCGGCACGGAAGAGCGTGACGCGGCCCGAGTAGGGGAGTCGCTCATACTCACAGAACGCCTGGTAGTGTGCGAGCCCGATATCCTGGAGAACGCCCGGGAGCGTGCGAGCGTCCTGACGCCGCCGCCCATAGACCCGCCCCAGAACGTAGCGGCTCCAGAGGTTGCGCACGGCCTTCATGCGAATCCGGAGGTACTCGGCTCGGGCGGCCGGGTTCAGTCGCACCAGGTTGGCGAGGTGGCGGGCAGCGCGCACCGGCGCGGCCGGAAACCGGGGATAGCCGGGACCGCGTGAGTCCAGTAGGGCGAGTAGCGCCACCTGTTCCCCCGCGGCCTGGAGCTGCTGCGCCATCTCCCACGCTACGTTCCCACCGAAAGAAAGCCCAGACAGGTAATACGGACCCTGGGGCTGGACCTCGCGGACCTCTGCCAGGTAGAGCCGCGCCATCTCGGGGATGGAGCGGAACTCGGCCGGATAGCCTCCTAACTCCGGCGCCTGAAGCCCGAAGAACCGCTGCTCCGGCCCCAGCGCCTGCGCCAGCGCGCGATAGCACAGCACCCCGCCGCCGATGCCGTGTACGCAAAAGAGTGGCGGCCGGGAGCCGGTTTCCTGGAGCGGCACCAGGGAGCGACCGCAGGGTAATGCTGTGCCGCGGACGCACTCCGCAAGCGCCGCGACCGTGGAAGCGGAGACCAGCGTACTCAAGGGAAGGTCGCGGCCCACCTCTTCCCCCAACTGGGCCAGGAAGTGCACCGCGATCAGCGAATGCCCGCCCAAGGCGAAGAAGTCATCGAAGGCGCCGATCGGGCGCTTCCGCAGGAGCTTCTCCCAGATGGCCGCAATCCGGCGCTCGATGTCATCCCGAGGAGCGACGAACTCCAGCTGGGACTGCGTCTGCCCCAGGCTCCGCAGGCGGGGGTGGTCGACCTTCCCGTTGGCGGTACGCGGAATGGCGTCCACCACGGTGATCCGGGAGGGCACCATGTAGCGGGGCAGGCGCTGTTGGAGCGCGGCGCCGAGAGAGCTCTCCCGGTGGCCCGACGAGAGCTGCACGTACGCGACGAGCTGCGGTTCCGATGCACCCTCCAGCACCGCCACGGCGGCATCCCGGATATACGGGAGCGCGCGCAGTGCGCCCTCCACCTCGGCCACCTCGATCCGGTGCCCGCGGATCTGTACCTGGTGGTCCCGGCGGCCCGCGTGCACCAGCAAGCCGTCGGCGCGCAGATAGCCCAGGTCTCCCGTACGGTACCGGCGCATCCCGGTGGAGCCGTCCACTGCGAAGGCCGCGTCCGTGAGCTCCGGTTGCCGCCAGTAACCAGGCGAGAGGAACCGGCTGCAAACGACGATCTCTCCGATCTCGCCCGGCGCGGCGCGGCGCCCGTCTCCGCGGATCAGCTCCACGTCCACGCCAGCCACCGGCCGACCCGCGGGTACCGGCCGGTCCTCCAGGTCATCGGGGCCAATCTCGTGCGCCGCGAAAATCCCGGTCTCGGTGGCACCAAGGATGTTCACTAACTCGCACTCACGCGGGAACCGCTCCCGGAAGCGGCGTGCATCTGCGGGGAACAGCGGCTCCCCACCGACGTACACGGCTCTCAAGCTGGAGAGGTCTTCCGCGCCGGAGAGGTGGTCCACCAAGTAGCGGAGAGTGGTGGGCACCAGCCGGCAGACGGTGATCCGCTCGCGCGCGATGAGCCGAAGGAACGCCGCTGCACCGCCCGTACGGAGGTCGAACGGATAGAGCGTGCCACCGGTGAGGAGGGTGGCGAGAATCTCGCGCAGGCCGCCGATGACGGTGGCCGAGAGCAGGTGTGAGCAACGATCCTCGGCAGTGAGGCCGATGAGCGCGGTGAGTGTCCGCACTTCCGCAAGAAGACCCGCGTGCGACTGCATCACCCCCTTGGGCTCACCAGTGGAGCCGGAGGTATAGAGGATGCAGGCCGTCGAGTCGGCGGTCCACGCCGGAAGTCGCGCGGGCGAGTGGCGCGCGGGCGCCGCATCCAACTCGTACACTTCCAACCGCCCTCCCGAGAGCTCACAGGCGAGCTCCCGATGGCGCGGAGGCGTGACGAGCAGCTCCCCGCCGGAGGCCTCGGCGATCACCCGGAGGCGGGCCAGGGGGTGCGAGGGATCCAGCACGCAGAAGCACCGTCCCGCGGCCAGCGCGGCGAGAATCGCAACCACCAGATCTGCGCCGTGGTCCAGTAAGAGCAGCGCCGGCGTCCCGGCGTGGCCAGGCACCACTGCAAGGTGGTGCGCGACACTACGCGCCGCGTCCCCCAGTTGCGCATACGTCAGCTTCCGCCCTTCCGCGCACAACGCGAGCCGGTCCGGATTGCGAGCGAGCTGCTGCTCGAACTCATGCCAGAGCGAGGCCGCCGGCCCCGCGGAAACCCCTGCCCCGCGAAGCGGACTCCGCAGGGAGGTGCTCCCTGCGCCGCGCTCGTCCCTGTTCCAATGACTTCCCATCCGGCCCCCGCGTCTTTACAACTCGACGTGTGGATCCCTACGGAGGATGATGTTCCGCATCTCGCGCCGCTCGCTACTCCCGGTCCGTTACCGAACCACGAAACCGGGCCAGATCGCTGGCGGTGCATCACTAGTTCCTACGCCCGCCCCAGCCGGGCGGTCACCGCAAGCTTACCTGCTCATCAACCTCGCGCGCAGCGAGATGATGACGCCCGGGGGCCGCTGGCCTTAGATGCGCTGCCTCGTTTCCTGTAGCCGGCGGCTCGCGGAGCGCCGGTGTCCCCGCCCTTACACCACCTCCCGCAAAGCCGTACCTACGGCTTTGCGGGAGGGCCACAACCAGATCGGTAACGATTACTTCGCCTTACCCGAGAGCTTCACGGTGACACTAGC
>JAJFMS010001102.1 GCA_020696885.1 Armatimonadota bacterium
GACGCTGCGCCGCGCCTGCCCGGAGATACGGATTACCAGGGCGCCTTCGTGCTGGGCGATCTGCCGGCGGGAAAGTACACCGTCACCGTGCTGCGCACCGGGTGTAAGACGTTCCGCAAGAACGTCAATCTCAAGAAGGGGCAGCGCGTCGACTGGAAGCTCAAGCTGGAGCCGGACACCCCCATGGGGAACCTGGTGCGCAACCCGGACCTCTCCGTCCATTGGATGCGTGCGGGCGCGCCGGATTTCTGGACGCGCGGGACCACCGAGTGGACCTCCGCGCCGTTCCGGGTGATCCCGGGCGAGATCTACGAACTGGGCGCCGTGTCGGGCAAGTCCAAGCGCACCGTGGGCGTGCGCCTCAACGACGATCCGCGGATGCCCGGCGGCTCGGAGCAGAAGGAGCTCTTCGGGGAGAACCGGCTCCAGCCGACCACGCACTTCGTACAGCTCATCGTGAAGGGTGAGGCTCCACCCACCTATGCCTTTGCGCGCCCCGTCCCGCGGAAGCGTTAACAGTATCCGGCGATAGGCACAACAGCGAGGGCCGAGGCATCCTGCCTCGGCCCTCGCTGTTGTACTTTCATTCGAGCGGGTTGCGACCTACTTCTTCTCCACCACCCAGATGTTGCGGTAGCGCACCGGGTTGCCGTGGTTCATGCACTGGATCGGGCCGAGAGTGGGGCCTTCGGCGGAGCCGACCGTGCTGCGGGGGATCTCCACCTTGTCGTGGATCAGCAGCCCGTTGTGGGTCACCGAGACGACGGCGTTCTTCGTCTTCTTGCCGTCCGCGTCGAAGACCGGCGCCGTGAAGTCGATGTCGTAGGTCTGCCAGGAGAGCGGTGGGTAGCACATGTTCACCACCGGCTTGACGATGCTGTAGATGCCGCCGCACTCGTTGTTCTCACCATTGAGCCCGAAGGAGTCCAGCACCTGGATCTCATAGCGGCCGTCCAGGAAGACGCCGCTGTTGGAGCGGCCCTGCCCACGCGCCTCCGGCATGAACGAGGTCATGAACTCCACGTGGAGCGTGACATCCCCGAAGTTCTGCTTGGTCTGGGTGCCTTCCATCAGCAGCTTGTCGGGGGTCATCCGGCCGTTGACCCATGCGTCCGTGTTACTGCCGTCGAACAGCACCTTCGCTCCGGACGGGGGCTTCTTCCCGAGCGTGACGCTCCGGCGGAGCACCTTCTTGAGCGAGAACTCCTTACCGGTGTCCGTGCGCCCGCGGAACTGACCTCGACCGATGAGCGCCGCCCAACCGGAGTCCGGCGCGCCGAAGCTGGTCTTGTCCCCCTCGGTCTTGCCGTCGAGGCGGATCCGGGGCGACAGATCCCAGCCATCACCGGGGAGTCCGCCGGGCAGGTAGGCGACCTGGAACTTCCCCTGGCCGAGCGCGATCACCTGCGCGCCCAGCTTCTTCCCGTCGGCGGTGCCGGCGTACTCGCCCTGAATCTCGTAATCGGGTCCGGCCTCGGCCGGGGTGATGGCTGCGGGGCCTTCCGCAAGGGCCCAGGCGCCGGCCAGTAGAACGACCGAGGCGGCCACTGCCAGCGCGATCGGGTGTGAGAAGCGGCAACGATGCAGCATGGAGGCTCCTTGAGCCGGCGTCCGTGCCGGCAGTTGCGAAGTAAACAAGATTGGCTTTACATTCCGGAAGCGGGGAGGGCGGCAGCCAGCGCAGCCGCGGCCCAGCTCGACGCGGTGATCGAGATGAACTGGTCTTTCCCGTGCGGGAATCCGCTCTCGTAGTACGGCTGGAACGGCTTGCTCCGGCTCTTGACGAACCAGCTCCCGTCAGGAAGCTGAGTCCGGATCAGGAACGCGAGCCCGCGCCGGTAGGCCGGATCGTCCACCGTGACGGCTCCGGTCTCCTGGAGCACGAACAGCACCGTAGCGGTGGCGTACGCGTCAGTCTCCATCCCTTCCTTCTGGATCCAACCCCCGTCCGGCGCCTGCGCGGACCGCAGCTCCTGTGCGGCGGCGCGGAAGGCGGCTTCCGGGGCGCCCGAGAGCTTCAAGGCCCAGAGCCGGAACGCACGGTCCTCAGTATCCGCCGCGGGGGTGCGAACCGCCCACTCGCGCGCCGCGCTCGTGCGGGCCGCGCTGCGCTCCTTCTGCTCCGCCGTGCCGTACTTCTGGAGCGACCACAGAGCCAGCGCCGTGGACGTAAAGTTGCTCATCTCGGACGGCGGCCGGTTCGCATTCGAAAGCCAGCCTTCCTTGTCGCGGAGCAGCAGGTACTCCGTGACCGCGGAGGTCGTCGCGTCGGAAGGGGTGGCGCCGGCACCCAGCGTCAGGAGCGCATAACCGGCTCGCACCACGCCGCCTCCCTGGCCTTTGCCCTGGAGGTAGGCCTGTCGAGCGGCGGTGAGGTCGCTCAGGGTGAGCTCCACCTGCTTCTTAACGTTCGCCGCATCCACTGGGATGCCCCGGCTCTGCGCCAGCGTGAGTGCGAACACCGGCAGCGCCTGGTTGTGGCAGGTGAAGCATTTGACGCGCGCGGTGGACTCGGCCGATCCCTTCTCCAGGAGTGGGATCGCCTTGCGGACCGCCGAGGTGATCGCCTCACGGGTGGGCTCCGGACCAG
>JAJFMS010001103.1 GCA_020696885.1 Armatimonadota bacterium
CACCTACAACCTCGGGGGGCGGGCCGGGAAGGGCTCGGCGTACGAAGGAGGGGTGCGAATCCCGCTCATCGTGCGGTGGCCAGGTATCACGAAGCCCGGCAGCGAGTGTGCCGTGCCGGTGATCTCGCCGGACCATTACCCCACGCTGCTGGAAGGTGCCGGCGTGCCGCTGGCGCCGGGGCAGGTGGTCGACGGCGCCAGCTACCTCCCGCTGCTGCGGGGCGCGGTCACCTCGGCCCGGGAGGCGATCTACTGGCACTATCCCCACTACCACCCGGGCGGCGCTACTCCCTACAGCGCGGTGCGAGCCGGCGACTGGAAGCTGATCGAGTTCTTCGAAGACGATCACGTCGAGCTCTACCACCTCCGCGAGGACCCCGAAGAGAAGCGGGATCTCGCCGCCACCATGCCGGAGCGGGTGCGGGAGCTCCGGCAGCGGCTCCACACCTGGCGCGGGCAGGTAGGCGCGCAGCTCCCATCGCCGAACCCAGACTACGACCCTTCCGCGCCCTGACGGCCCGGAAGGGTGCGTGGGAGGATTGCCCGCGAAACACGCGAAATGGCGCGACAGGGGCAGAGGGATTCGGCCCGATGGCGGTTGGTTGTCCTCAAACCAACTGCAGGCCCTTGGAACCACGGCACATTCGGACGAAGCACTATCATCGCACCGGGGTTGGAGCTCTCATTGTGTCCGGAGCCGACTCCACCTGCATCCCGGCAGTTCAGCGGACGGTGGCCGCGAACGTGACCGGGACGCTCCCGCTGACCGCAGACGGTGCCCCCCACGCTCACGGTCGCAATCGCTCCTTCGAAGGTGACCGGCGTAACACCCCGGACTGGTATTTCCGAACGGTCACGTGTACAACATGGTGGAAGCAACCGACCCTCGCGCCACTGTTGCTGGGAGCAAACCCGACCTGGCGAGGACGGAGTGATGGACAAACGGAGCGATGGGGAACGGCTTCAACCGGCCGCGCCAGTCGCCCCGCACGGACACGCCACTGCTCCAACGCCCCTGGCGCCCTGATGGTTCTGCTCGGACCAGTAGCGCGGCTCGTCCGCGCACGTGCCGGCCGCCGCGACCACACGGGGAACCACGCCGGTTGGGTCGTGTCTTGCAACCGGCCGCCTGAGGGGATTGTGCCTCCCCCAGGGGGCCGGCGCGTTGCGCCACGGCTCGCGGCAGCCGGTCCGTTTAGGAATCAGCGCCACGGGTAACGCTTTAGGTAGAGTGAACCGGACAGTCGTCCGGCCGGAGAGAAAGCAATGGATACGATTCGAGTCAGCCCCTGGCTGGTCGCTGGAGCCCTGGGGACGACCCTCGCGCTTCCGGCGGCGGCCGAGATCCAGGTCGAAGTCAACAGCAAACCGGTGCAGTTCGGCGCCGTGCAGCCGGCCCGCGTGGCCGGCCGCGTGCTCATCCCGCTGCGCGCCGTGGTCGAATCGCTCGGTGCGGAGGTGAAGTGGGAGGCCGCGACCCAGACCGTACGCGGGCGCCGCGGCGAGCGCACCTTCGAGCTGCGGATCAACTCTCGCGAAGGCCAGATGAACGGGATGCCGATCACGCTGGAAGTGCCGGCGCAGATGCTTTCCGGCACCACCATGGTGCCGCTGCGATTTGTGGGCGAGGCCCTGGGCGCCGAGGTGGAGTGGAACGCCGCACGCCAGCTTGTGGTGATCACCGCCAAAGAGGAGGGCGCGCCCGAGGTAGCGGACAGCCGCGTTGAAGGCGAACTGGTGGCCGTCCGCGACAACGAAGTGACCGTCCGGGTCGGGAACGTCCGGCAGACCTACGCCCTGGGCGCGGATACCATCATCCTGCGCGGAGCGGTGGGTGCGCGCGGACAGTCCGCGGAGCCCAGCGAGCTGAAGCGCGGCGACAAGGTGCGCCTGCGGGTGAACCCGAACACCGGCGCGGCGGAGGTAGTCGAAGCCACCTTCGCGGCCGTCGCCGAGGTACCGGAGCGAGGTCCCGCGAACCTGCTCGACGGCGAAGTCGTGGAGGTGCGGGAGCGCCAGGGACAGCGGACGATCACCGTCCAGGCGGGGGACCGCCGAGAGACGGTAGAGCTGGACGAGCAGTCGCCGATCTTTCGCTCGAAGGATCGCCAGCCGGCTTCCCGGGTAGAGCTGGACGACCTACGGATCGGGGACCGGGTCAAGGTGTCCCGCAGCCGGCGCGGCCAGGTGACGCGCGTGGATGCCACCGCCGAAGTCCGACGTGCGGACCAGGGCGACGTGGTGGGCGAGCTCGTCACCGTGCGCCGGACCGGCATCGTGGTGCGGAGCGGGATGGACCGCGCGGGCTACGACGTGGATCGCGACACGATGATCTACCGGTCGCGCGACAAAACCCGCGGCGCCCGCGCCACGCTGGACGAGCTGGAACCGGGTGACCAGGTGACGGTACGCCTGGATGCTACGGGCAACATCGCCAAGGTGATCGAGGCGCGCGGCACCGAAGCGGCGCCGGCTCCCGCGGCGGACCTCAAGGTGACCTCGTTCACCCACGATGCGCCCGAGTTGCTGAAGGCCGGCGACGAGATCCACGTGACCCTCGTCGGCACGCCGAAAGCCAGCGCTTCTTT
>JAJFMS010001104.1 GCA_020696885.1 Armatimonadota bacterium
CGACGCGGCGATCTCATCCAGCCGGGCGCCAAAGCGAGCCTCGTCGACCGTGGGGTCGTCGACGCCTTCGGCTTCCAGGGAGTCGACCGTACGCGCCCAGAGGTCATCGTACCGGATCGCTTCCGAGGGGAGCTCGAGGCGGCCGTGGAACCGCTCGTCCTGGAGCAGCTCCGTGATCCAGAACTGCCCTTCCACGATCTCGAATAGGATCCCGGGGCACTCCAGCGTGGCGGTGAGCTGGGGCAGCCACTCCCGCATGTTGCCGAGCGGCGTCCAGAGGCTGATCCAACCGTTCCGCTCCGGGGAGACGAACAGCCCATACGGTAGCCGGCGGGGCGGCCACACCGCGATCGGCGCCCCACGGCCGACGCCCAGGCGCACCAGCGCGTCGACCACGCTATCCCGGTCGGGGAACCGCAGGTGCGCGCTCATCGTGGTCACCGGCTCGATCATAGTCATGCTTCAGCGGGTCTCCACTTTCTCGATCAGCTCCTGGATATAGGCGGTGCTGCGCGCCAGGCGGTCCCAGATGTCCGGCCCCGGGGGCAGCTCGAACAGCGCGGGACCCTGGTAGCCGCGGTCGTGCAGGGCCTGGAGGATCTCGTGCCAGTCCAGGTCACCAGGGCCGGTCACGTCCGGCAGCAGCTCCCGCGCGTGGGACTGCTTGAAATGGAACTCGAACAGCTCGTCGACGCCGATGGTACGGGCGGTGTCCACCGGGTCCTCGATTTCGAGCCGCTGGACGATCTGGTTGTGCGAGTCCCAGCACACGGTGGGCACCGGCACCTCTTCCGGCAGCGAGACCGCAGCCCGCTCGATGAGCGCCCGCACCACCCGGACCGGCTGCTTGCAGTTCTCCAGCGACAGCACCACGCCCAGCCGCCAGGCGCGGCGAGCCAGCTCCGCGATGCTCTGGCCCAGGCGGTCGATCCCGTCCGCGTCCAGGACGGCCTCCGCGGGGCTGAGATCCACTAGCCGCAGCACCGGCGGAGCACCACCGAGCGCGACCGCCGCTTCCAGGCAGCGTCCTAGATACGGATCGTCCGGCGTGATCACGGAGGTCTGGAACGGCGCTTCCACGGCGAGGTTAAAGCCGAGACCGGGCGCCTGCGCGCGGAGCCCTGCCAGCGCCGAGGGGAGCGGCCAGGCGCGGCCATCTCCCTCCACCCGCTCCTCACACTCTCCAAGCGCGCCCTGTCGTAGCTCCACGTAGCCGAACCCCAGCTCGGTCGCCCGGCGGCACTGCTCCGCGAGGGTAGTCGAGGCGAGCAGCCCTGCCCAGCCGTTGCTAACGGTCCCGAGTGTTACGAATGACATTGATGATCCTCCAGGGGACGGGGGAGTAATGGAGTAGTGGAGTGACGGAGTAATGGGAGTGGTGCCCTTACGGGCGATAGCGCATCGCGGCCGAAGGCCGCACCAGTACCCATCACTCCACTACTCCAACACTCCATTACTCCAACTCTCCTGCGCTACAGCCCTTCCAGCCCGATTACGAACTCCTGGACTGCGGCGTTGAAGGCGGCGGGTTGCTCCAGGAACGGCAGGTGGCCAGCGTTGGGCAGCACCCGAATCTGCGCGTGCGGGATCCCGGCTCGGAGCACGCGCGCGGCGGCCAGGGGTGCTACCACCTCCTGCTCGCCCAGCAGGATGAGCGTGGGGCATTGTATCCGGCCGAGCAGCGGCGTGACATCCGCCTCTCGGATGGCGCGGCACGAGGCGGCGTAGGCTGCCGGATCGTTGCCCTGCAGCGCCTGCCGGAACAGGCCCACCAGCGCCGGCTGGGTCTGGTGCGTGTGCGCTCCCAGCGCGCCGGCGGCCACCAGCGGGGCCAGCGGGCCCATGCCCTCCGTCTCCGCCAGCCGGGCTCGCTGCTCGAACCGCTCCTTACCTTCAGGCCCCAGCGTCGCGAAGCCGCCCACCAGGATGAGGGCGCTCACCCGCTCCGGATGTGCGGCCGCCAGCTCCACCGCCACCAGGGACGACATGGAGCTGCCGACCACGATCGCCCGGGGGATCTCCAGGCGGTCCAGCAGCGCCGCGGTGTCCTCCGCCATCCCGGCCAGCGTATAAGGCGCCGGCGGCTTGCCGGAGCGGCCGTGGCCCCGCGGATCGACCGCGGTCACCCGGAAGCTGGGGGACAGGCCCTGGAGCTGGGAGTACCAGACGTGCGTGCTGGCGCCCAGGCCGGGGAGGAGCAGGAGGTCGGGGCCTGTGCCTTGCTGCTCGTAGTGAAGTGAGATCGGATCAACGGAGCTCATAGAAAACCAGGTGGGCCGGCGAGGAAGGATGACGGCATCGTCACACGAGTTCGCCGGGAGGCTGGTTCCCCTCCTGCCCGGGCCCGGCACGAACCAGCGAAAACCGGTAACGGTCCTGGGCCGTCAGGAAAGCGATCCTGGTTGATTGCCCAGGGAGTAACTGTGAAATTCAAAACGATTATCTCAAAGGAGAACGTGGAGTAGAGCACGTATGGAGAAGTGGCCCTTAGCAGATCCATCCTGGCCATTCCGTGGAAGCAAGAGGTAATCCGATGCGTTCAAGGACCCCAAGCCGCGGTTTCACTCTCATCGAGCTGCTGGTGG
>JAJFMS010001105.1 GCA_020696885.1 Armatimonadota bacterium
GCCATCCGGGCTACGGCAGCGAGCATCGGCATCGGGCCGCAGGCGTAGATGTCCGCGCGGCCCCCCTCGAGGAACTGCGGCATCAGCTCCGTGACGAAGCCCCGGTGGCCGTGCGAGCCGTCGTCCGTAGCGGTGCGGATCACGGCTCGGGCGCGACGGAAGTGGTCGAGCCCGACGAGGAACTCTTTCTTCGCGGCGCCCACCAGCGCCACGATCTCCATCGGGACCGAAAGCGCGGCCAGGTACTCTGCCCAGAAGACCATCGGCGGCACGCCCACGCCGCCGCCCACCAGCACCACGCGGTCACCGGCGGGCAGGGGGAAATGGTTGCCCAGCGGACCCCAGACGTGGACCATCTGCCCCGGCTCGTGGAGGCGCAGGCGGCGGGTGCCGTTGCCGACTTCCCGGTAGAGAATGTCGATGCAGCCGCCCTCGGCGTCTGCATGGTAGACGCTGAACGCCCGCGGCAGGAGCGGGTCCCACGTGCCGAGTGAGCGCACCATCACGAACTGACCCGGCCGGGCGCGCTCCGCGATGGCGGGCGCGTCCAGGGTCATTACGAAGTGCTCCGGCGCCACCTCCTGGTGGTCCAGGATCTCCGCCTCGAAAATCGGCGTTCCGCTGCTTTCAGTCATGCGCCCTCATTAGAATTCCAACTCCGCGATCGCTTCCCCCGCGCGGGCGGCTCTGAGCGGCGGCACGTCGATGCCGGCCAGGGCTGCGATCTCACTGAGGTCGATCACAATGCCGCTGCTGTCCACGGCACGGATGCCCGGCTTGGCCTGGATCCGATCCCGGATCAACGGCAGGAACAGCCCCACCAGTCCACCGATTTCCAGCCGGAGCAGTCCCCCCTCCGTTACCCGGGGCCGGACCTGCGCGGACGTGCTCAGCAGCCCGGATCCCACTCGCACGTGCAGCACGCCGGGAGTGATCCGCTCCAGCTTCAAGGGTACCCCGGGAGGCAGCAGCAGCGCCAGCCCCTGCTCGGAAAGGTAGAGCCGTCCCGCCTCGATCCGCAGGCGGGCCTCGCGGCGGACGAGGTCCACCGGATCCAACGTGGCGCGCACCGCCATCAATTTGAGGGCTACGGCGCTCATTCGGCTATTCTGCCGTCAGCCGCAGACCGCCGGCGGTCAGCTCGATCCGGACCCCTCCGACCCGCAGGTCCAGCGCCATCGGCTTACCCTCTTTCTCCGCGGTCACCCGCAGCCGCCCGTCCGCACACTCCGCGGTAGGGGCGACCACGCCCTGCGGGGCCAGTCCGGCCAGCAGTGTGTTAAGCGCCTCCGGAGAAACGGAGAGGTCCAGCTTGGTGACGGTGACCTCAGCGCCGCGTTGGTTCAGCAGCGCTTCCAGCCCTTCGGGGCTGATCTCGACCGCTGCATCCTGGATCCGAATTCCGTCTGCCATCGAGACCACCTATTCTGAAGTGCGAAATGCGAAGTTCGAGGTGCGAATGGTGGGCCGCCCGCTGGGGGCCGAGTAAGAGAATGAGAACGAGAAAGAGAAAGATCGTGGGCGCAGACCTGCACGGCCGAGATCTCTCACTGGCCAACACCCAACACCCAACACCCAACACCTACCGCCCCCGAAGCTTTGCCGCCGCGATCCTTACAGCGCCACCGGCTGCGATCGCCGCTACGATCGCCCCGTAGACCGGGGCGGGCAGCTTGCCGCGGTAGTGCTTGGCGTAAAAACGCCGCAAGCCCTCATGCGACCGCCGGATCGCTTCGGGCCGCACCTGTCGGGTGCTGGCGCCACCCACGTGCACCACCCGCACCCTCGGATCGTACAGGATCGACCATCCCGCTAGTTTTAGCCGAAAACAGAGGTCAACGTCGTTGAAGAAGAGCGGGAATTGCTCGTCGAACGCTCCGATCCGGTCCAACGCCTCGCGCCGGACCAGGAACGCCGAGGCCATCGGCTGATCGACGGAGGAGGGTTGGTCGTCCGGGAGCCCCTCCGTGCGATAGGAAGCCCAGTCCGTACCTGGGAATAGCCGGGCCAGGCCGGTCATCTCCCCCACCAGCGCGCGCGGCGTGGGGAAGCCGCGGACGGATGATTGAAGCCGCCCGTCCGGAAAGACCAGCGCCGGTGAGACCGCTCCCGCTTCCGGATGCTCCCGCAGGAGCTGGACCAGCGCCTCCGGGGAAGCCCGCGGGACCTCGGTGTCCGGATTCAGCAGCAGCAGGAACTCGCCGGTGGCCGCCTCGATGCCCTGGTTGTTCCCGCCCGCATAGTTCCGGTTGGTCTCGTTGGCCAGGAGCCGGACCTCGGGGAATTCGGCGCGCACCATCTCCGCGCTGCCGTCGGCGGAGGCGTTGTCGACCGCCACGATCTCCCAGGAGAGCGCGGAGCCGGCCAGCGCCGTTCGAAGCGAGGTCAGGCAGGCGCGCAAGAGGTCGCGCGTGTTCCAGTTTACGATGACGACGGAAAGATCCAACGCTTGAGCTCGGGCAGGGAGCGGACAACGAGGTCCGGCGCCAGCGGATCAAAGTAGCCGTCCGGACGCTCCAGGGTGAGCACGCCTACGGTGCGCATCCCCGCGGCCTGGCCCGCCTGCACGTCCATCAGGTGGTC
>JAJFMS010001106.1 GCA_020696885.1 Armatimonadota bacterium
TACCCCCGCAGCAGCGGCTTCAGTGCATGCTCGTAAGCATCCGCATAGCGCACCATCCCGAGGTCGTTCGGATGCGAGCCGTCCGTCGCGCCCTCGCCGTCGCTGCCGAGGAGCTGGGCGCCTTCCAGGTAGGAGAGGCCCTTCACGCCGTCGCGGCGGAGATTCTCGTAGGCCTTCCGGAAAGCGGCGCGGCTGCCCTCGTGATGCGTCCGCGAGTTCTTCAAGAACGGCGCCGAGGTGAAGGTTCGGTCCTCCACCAGCAGGATCGGCGTGTCCGGCCGGGCGGCCCGGAGCTGCTTCACCAGCGGCTCCGTGCGCGCCGCCACCAGATCCGCGTTCATATTCGGGAGACAGTCGATCGCATACACCGCCGGGTCCAGCTCCGCCAGCAGCGCGCCGACTTCCGGCTCCATCTGCCCGTTGCCGGAAAAGCCGAGGTTGATCGTCGGGCGGTTGAACCGGCGGCCCACGATCGCCGAGATCGACATGCCGGTTCGGGAAGCGCAGGCTCCGTGCATGATCGACGTGCCGTAGAAGAGGATCGACTTCTCCTTGCGCGGCGCCACGCCCGCAAAGCCCGCTTTGGCCGGGACGCCGATCTCCAGCTTCTCCACGCCGTTGTAGAGCGGGAGATACATCGTGTAGAGCCGGCGCGCGCCGCCGGGGAGCGGATCGATTCCGGCGATGAGCTGTGCGCTCACCTTCTGCGCCGCGGGCCGCGTGATCGCCAGCCAGCGGTCTCGCCCCTTGTCGTCCCGCGCGTACAGGTCCAGCCCGCTCACTCCGGTGGCCGGCATGTGCGGCATGGCAATGTTGGCGGACAGCAGATCGTAGCGGGCGTGGATCACCGGCGCATCGGTCTCGAAGCGCACCAGCATCCCCGCGGAGTGACGGCTGAGGCCCCACACCGGCGGGCGCACGGTCCGCTCCGCCTTGGCGGGGAGGCGGTCGTAATACCGGGCCGTGTCATTCCAGGCCTTGCCCTCCACGCCCCACTGCTGTACGTCATACCAGGCAACGTCGCCCTCGACGAGCGGCTCCGCGGCCCAGAGCGGACGGGTAGCCAGCGCGCCGCACAGCGCGGCGGAGCCCAGGAGTAACGTGCGGCGGGTGAGTGGCTGCTGGGACATGGTGGCCTCGGGTTAAGGGGAGAGATTTCCATCCACCGGGGCGGGGACCGGTGCTCGAAACGAGCGAAAACCCCGGTGAATCGCAAGGTACTTTGCCCGCGACGGTGGGAATTCCTCGCACCGGTCGCTGCTTGATTGGCATCGATCGTGCAATATCGAAGGTATCCACCGCAGAAAAGACCCGCGCTGCGGCGAGGCCAAGCCGGCTCGGTGACCGAACTATAGATTGTTAGCCTAATCGATGGGCTAGCATGCTATCTGAAGCAGTTATGTCTTCCTCTCCGCGGGCGTTTCGGGCAACCAGGGGCCTCCTGGATCCGCGGTTGATCCGCGTGACAGCGCCACTGGTGCTGACGGCGATCGCGAGCAGCCTGCTGTTCGTGTCAGTCGACTTCACGGACTCGTTCACGGTCCTCCGCGCGTCCATGGGCGTGGCGCTGCTGTTTGCCGTGTTTGCGCGCCAGTCCGGAATGATCCTGGACCTGGATCGGCACGCCTCCAACCGGGAGCGGCAGCTCAGCGTGATGGGGGACGTGGTCTCCGCCCTGAGTACCACGGACGATATCCAGAGCACGCTGAAGCACACCCTGGAGCGACTCGCTAGCGGCCTCAACGCGGATGCGGCGGCCGTGTGGCTCCCGGCGGCGGACGGCTCGGGTGACCTCACACTGGCTGAACACACCGGGATGCCTACTCCGGACTTCTGCGGCATGCTGCTGCAGGAAGTGCTTGCCGCCATGAAGACGGCGGAGTCCGAAGCATGCCAGCACCGGCTGCGCCCGCCGAAAGGAACCCAGCAGCGCACCTTCGGCTACTGCCTCACGGTGAAGCTCGGAAGGCGGGCGGAGGATATCGGGTACCTGACGGTGGTCCGCTGGCAGGGGCAGTTCGACGAGCCGGACGGCGCCGTGCTCTCCACCATCGCCAGCGACCTGGCCGGCACGATTCGCAGCGTGCGGCTGATCGCCGAAGCCCAGCGCCTCGCGGACTGCGACCCGATCACCAACCTGTACAACCACCGCTACCTGTTCCAGCGGCTCTACTCCGAGGTGGAAACGCACGCGGCGGCGGGTCGCCCGCTCAGCGTGTTGATGTTGGACCTGGACAATTTCAAGCTGTACAACGATACCTACGGCCACCTGGCGGGTGACGAGGTATTGAAGAAGGCGGCCAACATCCTGCGCCGCTTCTTCCGGGAATCCGACATCGTGGCCCGCTACGGCGGGGACGAGTTCATGGTGGTCCTCCCCAACGCCTCGCTGGACAACGCCATCCGCTGCGCCCGGCGCCTGCAGCACCGGTTCTCGGACGAGGACTTTGGCGCGCCGGGCTCCCAGAGCGTGCCGATCTACGTGAGCTGCGGCGTCGCCAACTACCCCCACGATGGCGACGAGGTCCTGGAGCTCGTCGCCATCGCGGACGCGAATCTCTACGCCGCCAAGGCGCAGGGGAA
>JAJFMS010001107.1 GCA_020696885.1 Armatimonadota bacterium
AGCACCACGAACGAGATCGTGCTGGGGAAGGCCAAGAAGCGCAGCGTGAAGCTGCGATTCCAGCCGGAGGCCCTCGGCACCGTAACGTCCGCGTGGGAGATCCTAAGCGACGACCCCGCACGTCCCCTGGTGACCGTACCGCTCCAGGGCGCGGCTCCGGGCATCCGGTAGTCGCGCTCCACCAGCCGGACGCAGCAACGCCCCGGTCCTTCGGAAACGAGGGCCGGGGCGCCAGTTCGACTGGGGACCAACAATACCGCGAATCAGTCTGCCCAGATTACCATTGAAGTGATCTCCTTAATGGCATAATAGCAATAATTGCGCCAAATCACATGTTCCCACCAGACTTTTTTTCAAATCGGCTAACACTGCTCTTCAGCACCACAATCGGCTGATTACAAGGAGTCCTGCAACCGAGCCCTGGGAGAGCACTCGGGCAGAATTCCGGTGACGCGGGAAGGTGCTACTCGTCCGCAGCGATCCGCGCCCGCAGGCGCTCGATGCACTCCTCGCACCAGCGGACTCGGGCCTCGCCCCCGATAAGACCCAGCCGGAGCACCATCTGCACGTGCAGGTGCTCGATCGGCAGGGCGTCCGGATAGCGCGGATCCGCTTCGATCCACTGCCGCTCCTGTTCCTGCATCCGCGCCAGCCCTGCGGCGAAGTGGTCCCGGAGCGCACCCATGAACCGGAGCGACTCCGAGAGATCGCCCAGCGCGCTCATCAGGTAGAGCTGCGCCAGGTAGCTGTGCCGCTCGTCCGCCACCACCGGGGAGCTGCGGAGCCACTTCGCCAGCGTGTCGTGGCCCTGGGGCGTGATCTCGTATACCCGGCGGGGCGGCCCTTTGCTGGACGGCTCTTTCCAGCTCCGGAGGTCGCCTGAAGCCTCGAGGCGCTTCAACGTGGTGTAGATCTGGCTGAACTCGGCGGCCCAGAAGTGCCCGATCCCCTCGTCGAAGAGCCGTTTGAGGTCGTAGCCGGTGGCGGGCGTTTGCAGAAGTCCGAGGAGGATGTGGTCCAGGTTCATCGCCCTCCACTTCCAGCCAGGGGCTCCTTTCCCCTCCCGAGCGAAAATCGGAGTTGACTCTATACCAGCAGTGCTATATCAATAGTGAAATACCGCAGAGACCCCAACGGAACCGATCGTTGGGGATCGCTCAAGAGGACCAGACCGCGCATGCGATCTCCCCTGATCCCGCAGCAGCACCGCCTACCCGGAGCACCGGCTCCCGTCAAAGCACTCCTGGGGGCGACCTTCGCGCTGGCCCTCGCGGGCACGATTCCCGGTACTCTCGCGGCTCCAGTGCCGCCCAAGGCCAAGCCACAAGCGGTCGCGGCGACCCCGATCGTCTGGACGGATCTGGAGGGCCGCGGCTACACGCCGCTCTTCCTGCGGGCGCATCCGGCAACGGTCTTCCTGTTCGTCTCCACGGAGTGCCCGCTCGCCAACGCCTACCTGCCGCGGATTCAAGAACTGGAAGCTCGCTACTACCAGCGCGGCGTGCGCGTGTTCCTGGTAGACGCCCATCCGGCCGACACCCTCCCTCGCCTGCAGGAGTACGTGAAGTCCCGCCAACTGGTGATTCCGGTGGTGAAGGATCCGGAGGCGGTCCTCACCGCCCGGCTGGGAGCGACCCGCACCCCGGAGGCGGTAGTCGTGGGGCGAGAAGGTCAGGTCCTCTACCGCGGACGCATCGACGATCACAAGGACCCGAAGCTCGTCCGGAAGCAGCACCTGGTTCAGACGCTGGATGCGATCCTCGAAGGGCGCCCCGTCCCCTCCGCTCGTACGGAGGTGGAAGGCTGCTTCATCTCACGTCCCAGGCCGGTACCAACCTCGACCAATCCCACGGTCACCTACAGCCGGCACATCGCCCCGATCCTGCACCGGCACTGCGCCACCTGCCACCGTCCCGGCGAGGTGGCACCGTTCTCGCTCCTCACCTACGAGGATGCGCGCACCTGGTCGCAGACGATCAAGGACGTCACCCAGCGGCGGATCATGCCGCCCTGGAAGCCGCTGGCGGGCCACGGCGACTTCCACGACGCCCGCGCCATGACGCCGGAAGAGACGAGCCTCCTCGCCCGCTGGGCGGAGAGCGGGGCACCCGCCGGCAACCTCAAGGAAGCTCCTCCCGCACCGAAGTTCGCCGAGGGCTGGACGCTGGGCCAACCGGACGTGTTGATCCAGCCCGAGCAGGAGTACCGGCTCACCCGGAAGGTCGACGAAGGGGACGAGTACCGCTGCTTCGTGCTGCCGGCGGAGTTTAAAGAGGACACTTACGTCACCGCCAGCCAGATCAAGGCCGGCAACCGGGCGATCGTACACCACATCATCGTCTACGTCGACCCCACCGGTAAGGCGGCCGAGCTGGATGCTAAGGACCCGGAGCCCGGGTTCCGCAACCCGCTGGCCGGCCTGGGATCGCCCGTTCCGGGGTCCACGTGGCTGGCAGGCTGGGCGCCGGGGAACACGCCGCGGTTTGCCCCTCCCGGCGTAGCGGTCAAGGTGCCCAAGGGTGCCCGCCTGGTGATGGAAGTGCACTATCACCCCAGCGGCCAGGTCGAGACGGACCGCA
>JAJFMS010001108.1 GCA_020696885.1 Armatimonadota bacterium
CGCACCCAGTGGCTCTTGCCGGCCCCGGGGAGTCCGGCCATCACCACCACCTCGCAGCGCGTGTCGTCGAAGGCGTGGTAGTTGATATCGCGGTCCGGCGTGCGGAAGTAGGCGTACCGGCTGTGGTCGGAGGCGAACGGCCAGGGGCGGTCCAGGCAGCCCTGCTCCCGGCAGTACTCCTCGAACAGCGAGATGTTGTCCTGGATCCGCTGGCCGTCCGCGCAGATGCGCCCCAGGCCGTCCGCCCGCGCCAGCAGCGCCAGGTGATCGCAGCGGGTGATCCAGCTCAGCCGGGCGGCCTTGCGGATGGAGTCCGGGTCGTCCACCAGGAAGAAGGGTGACTGGTGGAACCGGATCAGCCCGCACACCTGCTCCCGCAGCGCAAACGGCGCCCCGAGCTCCCAGAGGATGCGGCGCGTGGCGATCGCGCCGCGCACGGAGTGGTTCGGGTGCCGGGTGTGGCCGTCTTCCACGCGGGTGCAGGGCGGCTTCGAGACGTCGTGGAGCAGCGCCGCGGCGAAGACCACCTGCCGCGCTTTCAGATCGAGCCGCTGCCATTCCGGCAGGCCCACGAGGGCGTCGCACACCATCTTGGTGTGCGTCCAGACGTCGCCCTCGGCGTGGTACTCCGCGTCCTGGATGCACTCCGCCATCGGCGCGATCCAGGGGTAGTCGAAGGCCGACCAGTCGATCGGGCTGCCCGGCTCGGGACAGGGGAAGGGGACGCTCATGGCGTCCACAGGTCGGCCTCGGGGGCCAGGCGGTTCGGGATGATCGGGCGCTCCAGCCAGTGGCTGCCGGAGTCGAGGATCGCGTTCAGGAAGCTGGCTCGCACGAACTTGAGACGGCTGTGGACGATGCCCTGCTCCTCGACCTTGAGGTAGAGCCCCTCCATCAGGTCGGACGAATCGGTCTCCCGGGCCGCCTGTTCCGCCGCGACCCCGCTCGCCGTGGCCTGCTCGGCGAGGGCCTCCTTCCAGCGCTCGGTTTTGAAGTGCGAGCGGGTCACCAGCGCGGCGAGGCGTGCCAGCGAGTCCGCGGGACCCTCCCAGAGCACGCGCACCGGTACGATTGGAAGTCCCTCCAGCAGCTCACGGCGCCGCGGCGTGGAGAGGAACTCGCCGGTCTCCTGGTCCAGCACGTCGAACTCCATCAGGTAGTGGGGGAGCGCGTCGTAGAAGCAGGTGTGCTTGGCGTAGAGCCACTCGCCGTACAGCACGTAGCGGCTGCCGAGGGCGCGGTGCAGCGCGGCCTGGTGGCAGGTGGCCCACTGCTTCAGCAGGTCGAAGTGGCGCTCCCGGGGTCCGCCGGTGAGGTAGTGCCCGCGGCTCTGGAGCAGCAGCCCGCCTCGCTCATCGAAGCTGATTCCGCAGTTGGCGCCGTCGACCTTTTCCTCGACCACCACGTGCCGGCCGCGGATCCGCGCGAACGGGACCGCTTCCAGGTCGTGATCGCCGGCCTGAAAACGCGAGCCTTCGAGATGGGGGGTGCGTGGATACTTCCGGATTGGTAACATCGGAGCTTCCGGTGGGGGCTTGAGCCTCTATCGCCTGGAGCGGCCTCGCTGCTCAATAGCGCACTTCCAGCAGAGAGATCTCCGGCGGGCAGAAGAACCGGACCTGCGGCGCGAGCCCGCGCTCCATCCCGATGCCCCGGGAGACGTGCAGCGCGAACCCGTCGTAGTTACGCAGCCCGCCCGAGTACTTGCGGGGAAGACGGCTCAGGGTCATCACCGGTCCGAAGGGAGGGATCACGATTTGCCCCCCGTGCGTGTGCCCGGCGAGGGTCAGGTCCACCCGGTCGCCCGGCCGGAGGGCGCGCACGTAGTCTGGAGAGTGGCCGAACAGGAACCGGATATCCGGCTCGCTCCCGGAGGTGAGCAGGGGAGCGAGCTCTCCGGGGGTGGACGCGCGACTCTTTGCCAGATCGAGCCCGGTGAGCGCGAGCCTGCGCCCGGCGTTGAGGGAGATGCGGACTTCCTGGTTCTCCAGGCAGGTCACGCCGGTGCCGGTGAAGAGCTCTTTCCACTCCTCGTGCTCCACGTCGCCGGGCACGGCATAGACGCCGTAGCGAGGCTGAAGCCGCAACTCACGCAGGAAGCAGTTCAGGTCTGCGCCGGCCTGCTTCCGGGTCGGCCGATACCGGGACTGGATGTAATCACCGGTGAGGATGACCAGGTCCGGATTCAAAGCCGCAGCCTGCCGCAGGGCGCGCCGCTCATGCTCGCGAATGGCGTGGGTCTGCAAGTCAGTCAGGTGGACCAGCCGAAGGGTGCCGGACTCCGGCCGCCCCCGGGTGAGGTCCACCCAATAGTGCCGCACCTGGAGGTCGTAGGGGCAGCGGTGGTAGGCGTCCGCATACACCGCCACCAGGAGCAGGCTGCCGGCGAGCAGCAGCGCACCTCGTCCGCGTG
Source organism: Armatimonadota bacterium (assembly GCA_020696885.1). Next base: position 2,414 of record JAJFMS010001108.1, read on the forward strand.
GTGGACGTCCGGTTGGTCCGCTGCGGAGATGGAGCGCCCCGACCAGCGCCAGCAGAACCGGCAGCTCCCCGAACAACACCTGTGCCGCGAAGCGCATCGTCGGGAAGCCGATGAAGTGGAGCCCGGCCAGGAGAGCGGCGCCGACACAGAGCGCCGTGCCGAGCG
>JAJFMS010001109.1 GCA_020696885.1 Armatimonadota bacterium
GGGCATCTTCCAAACCACGCCGGACGGGTATTACCTGGACGCCAACCCGGCGCTGGCGCGGATCTATGGCTACGGCACCGCCACCGAGCTGATCGATGGCATCACCGATATCAGCCGGCAGCTCTACGTGGATCCGGCCCGGCGCGATGAGTTCGTGCGCCTGATGCAGGAGCACGATGCAGTCGAGGGATTCGAGAGCCAGATTCTGCGGAAGGACGGCACCCGAGTCTGGATCTCCGAATGCGTGCGCGCGGTGCGAGATGAAACCGGCCGGCTGCTCTACTACGAAGGCACCGTCATTGACATCACCCAGCGGAAGGTGGCCGAGGAGCAGCTTCGCTACGACGCGTCGCACGACAAGCTCACCGGTCTCCCGAACCGAGCCTACTTCATGCGCCGGACCGACGAGGCGCTCCAGGAAGCCGCGGCCGGCCGCACCTGCGCCCTGCTGTTCATCGACTTCGATCGGTTCAAGCTAATCAACGATAGCCTGGGACACCTGGCCGGCGATCAGTTTCTGGTAGCGGCGGCGCGGCGGCTGGCGGGCGCTGTGCGGCCGGATGACCTGGTGGCCCGCCTGGGCGGCGATGAGTTCGCGATCCTGCTCACCGGGGTCCGCTCCCTGGCCACCGCCACCGATGTGGCGGACCGGGTGCAGCAGCTACTCCAGAAGCCGTTCGAGCTGGGCGGACGCCGGCTGATTGTCACCGCCAGCGTCGGCATCGCCGTGGGGGACGCCACTTACCTGCGCCCCGAGGATCTACTCCGAGACGCCGACGTCGCGATGTACCGGGCCAAAGGGAGCGGCCGGGCGCGGCAGGAGCTGTTCGACTCCCGGATGCGCGAGCACGCCCTCGATCAACTCCAGTTAGAAAGCGACCTGCACCTCGCGGTGGAGCGAGAGCAGCTCATCCTCCATTACCAGCCGTTGGTCGACCTGCGGACCGGCGAGGTCACCGCGTTCGAAGCGTTGCTGCGGTGGAATCACCCCACGCGCGGCTTGATCTACCCGGCCCACTTCATCTCGGTGGCCGAGGAGACCGGCGCGATCCTGGAGATCGGCGAGTGGGTGCTGCGGGAGGTCTGCCGGCAAGCCTGCCAGTGGCAGGAAGAGACCGACTCCATCACCCTGCCGATCAGCATCAACCTCTCCAGCCGCCAGTTGATCCAACCCGAGTTTACGAGGTACGTCCAGGAGACGCTGGATCACTTCGACCTCCCCGGGGACCGCCTGCGGATCGAGATCACCGAAACGGTGCTGATGGAGAACTCCGCGGACGTGGCCGGGAGACTGGCCTGCCTGCGCGCACGGGGCATCGGCATCTGCCTCGACGACTTCGGCACCGGGTTCTCGTCGCTGAGCTACCTGCAGCGCTTCCCATTCGATCAGCTCAAGATCGATCGCGCGTTCATCGCCCGCATCGGATCAGGGGAGGCGAACGGCGCCATCCTGAAGGCGATCATCGGGCTGGCCCAGACGCTGGGGTTGGATGCCGTGGCGGAGGGCGTGGAGACCGAGGCCCAGGCCATGGAGCTCCGCGCGCTCGGCTGCAACCTGGCCCAGGGCCACCACTTCTCCCCACCGGTGCCCTCGCACACGGTGCCCAGCCTACCCGCGGAACTCTAGTGAACGGGTTCTGCTAATTGAGTCCGACCAGGGAATCTAGGTAGCGAGGAGGACGTGGAGCCGTACGAGACCGACCCGCGGTTCTCTGTAGGGGCACTCGCCGTGGTTGCCCTCGCTCGGCCATCCTCCCAGCGCTGGCAGAGCCGTAGCCACCGCTCGGGGTCGGTACGGCTTTGCGTACGCCTGCACCGTCCACGCTTGCAGGGCAACCACAGCGGATGCCCCTACCGCTCCCTTCGTCCTCAAGCTTACCCGGCTTCCGTGGTCGCACCCCAGCGGTTTCCCCCGCTGCGCTACGGCTTAGCTTTCCGCGCGAACTAGCAGAACTCTAGTGAGAGCTACGGCGCCCAATGGACCAGTAGGGCTCTCAGTTCAGGGGAACGGGGGCCGGATGGATGCTCTTGGCCGGTCCTCACGGACCGGTTTTTTTCTTTGGAACATAGCAAGCGGTTGCGTCGCCAGAGCAACCGAAGGAATTCTCCTTCGCTGCATACGGATCAGTGCGATTGGATCTATCCGGCTCCGCGAGGGGCCGGTTTTTTTGTGTCCGGCGGGACGGCTTCCCTTGCTGACTCTCCGTCGCAGTGCAACTGCCCGAGAGTCGCCCCGTGCTTTGCTGCAGTTCAACTGCCCGAAAGGTTGGGGGTCACGGAAGGTATGCGGTCCTACAAGGGCCAATAGGTTCCCGGACGACATCCTACGAAGGAAGGCCCGGGTCTTTCCTTGTGGGCCGCTGTCGTGACCGCCCTCCCTCTGGAGATCACCGATGGAAACCCGCCTCCTGGACCCGCTGAACGACACGCTGTGCCGGCTCTTTGAGAGCGGCGACCCCGAGGCGCACACCAAGACGAAGGAGCGAGAGCTCGTAGACGCCGCGAGCCGGATGTTCGCGGCGGTAGTGGCCGGTGATTACGACGCGCTCGAAGCCGAATTCACGGATGGGGTGGTGAT
>JAJFMS010001110.1 GCA_020696885.1 Armatimonadota bacterium
CGCACGTGTTCGGCGGCCTCTCCGTGGAAGACGCCGATGACGTGAACCGGAACTGGGACGCCATCAAGCGACAGGAGAAGCCGGAGCGCACCAGCGTGCTGGACGGGGTGCCGCGCGAGCTTCCGGCCCTGATGAAGGCGCTGGACGTGAGCAAGCGAGTGGTCAAGGTTGGCTTCGAATGGCCCAGCCTCGACGCCGTGTTCGAGAAGCTGGACGAAGAGGTCGGCGAGCTGAAGGCGGAACTGGGCGATCGGGACCCGGAGCGGCTCCGCGGCGAGATCGGCGACCTCCTCTTCACGGTGGTCAATGTAGCCCGCTGGCTGAAGATCGACCCGGAAGAAGCGCTGCGTGGTATGATCGATCGCTTCGGGACCCGCTTCCGAGAGGTGGAGCGGCTCGCCGAAGCGGGCGGTGGCTCGGTCTCGGAGCTGCCCCTGGCGGAATTAGATCGGCTCTGGGAACAGGCCAAGGCGGTGGAACGAGCATGAGCGAAGCAAACGACAAGATCCAGTCTCTCGTCACGGCCTACGCCGTGCTGCACACCGTCGACCACATCCTGATGGTCTCCACCGACCTCGCGGACGCGCGGAAGCAGGTGGGACAGCTCCTCGCCCTGGTGCAGGATAAAGCCCAGGAAGAGCACGTCCCGGCCGCGATGCTCCGCGAGAGCGGCCGGGACATGTTGATGGAGCTACTTTAGTGGCTGGTGGTTAGTGGTTAGTGGTTAGTGGTTAGTGCCCGCCCCGGAGTCGACCGTGTCGCATCTGGTGCTCCCATATGCCACCTAATACTGCTGTTGGAGATCTCGCGAGGAACGGGCGAGGTGGCTGACTTGACCGACGCGGCCGCGGGAGCCCGGTACGGGGCCGCAGTGTAACCCGTACGGGCAGGCTTGCGGACGATGTGCCTGCCGCAGTGCAACTGCGGCAGAGAAACCCTTCTTTCGTGCAGTTGCACTGCACGAAACTACATCGTGCGCAAGCCTGCCCGGACGGGTTGCACTGCGCTTCGCCGCACGGGTGTGCGCCGTCGTCCTGGGCGCTCCCTGCCCGAGGTACGTCCCTCCGCACCTTGGGGGCGGTGGCTCGTCACCAAAAGGACCGTCATGGCGAGGGGCGTCTTTTGCCCCGTGGCCATCCCGACTGGGGACGGATCCTGCCCAGCGCCGAAGCACCCAGCCGGGTACTTCGCAACCTTCGGGATTGCCACAGCGCCACGGGAGCGCGGCGAAGTCCGAATGGGGCGATAGGCGCTTCGCAATGACGTGGAGGCTTGGGGGCGGTGGTTCAGGCCCGTCACAACTCCGGTGAGGAAGCCCCCAAGTCGCTCGGGTCTCCTCCGGCGGCGCTGAGCGGAAACTAGCAAACCTCGTTAGCTAATGCTCATGCCGCTCCTGCTCGGATCGGCGCTGTCGCAAGCGGGCTCCGGCCTCTTTGAGGGCGCGCTGCACCTGCGGCAGCGATAGGAACCGCTCGCGCTCCTCGTTCGGCTCCTTCTCGAAGCGAGGCGTGACTCGGGTCGGTGTCAGCAGGCGCCGCGGCGTTCCGGGATCCGACACCAGGGGAAGACGCCGCTGGTCCACGTTGCTCTTATTGGGACAGAAGCACACCAGACTGCTCAGCCCGAGCCCGGACGAGGTGACGGCTCCAGGCACACCCGACGGGGTAACGGACCCACGTGGAAGCGCCGCCGGCGACGCCGAACGGAGCACGCGCTGGAGCTCACGGTCCCGGGCCAGGATGTCCAGATCGCCTTCCAGCCCCTCATCATGCTCGCGAAGCGCACGCGGCAACAGCGGGCGGGGGACCGCCGCCGGCTGAACCGTCAGCCCCGGAATCGCTCGAGGGCTCGGAGGCATCACCCAACGGAGGTGGAGCTCACCGGTGAACCGGCCTTTCTCGGTCGGCTCCGGCAGCGCAAAGTCCACCACCACTCCCTTTCCGGGCTCGATCCGGAAGCTGGGAGCAACGGCGCTCCCGGTGATGTTCGTGGCGAACCAGGAATCGCCGGGCAGTGGCGGCTGGGTCGGGTCCGCAGGCACGGCGACCTCCACCGAGGCGGCGCCGGCGCGCCACGGGATGCGAATCCGCAGGTGATTGTCCGGGAACGACGCATACTGCTGGCTGCCGCCACACCCGCCCGCGTTGCCCCAGTTGCGTGCGAACAGAGCCCACAGCGCTCGCGGCTCATCAGGTGCGGTGGTCTCGATGGCCATGGCGTAGACCGGATGCGTCTCGGTCCGTGCGGTGTGCTCGATGTCCAGGCCGATCAGCCCGGTGATCACGGCGGCGTGCCCATCCACCAGCTTCCGCGCCTCGCGGTAGTCCGGCTTCCCGTCTCCGGCTCGCTGTACGTCCTCGTTGACCGCCTTCCGCAGCTTGGCCCACCAGCGGTCCGGTGCGCGGTCCGTCACCTCCTGGGCATCGAACTCCACGCCCAGCATGCCGTTGTTGGCGCACGTGAGGCCAGCGCCGCTGTTCGTGGACAGGCTGAAGTTGTAGTCGTGATCCTTCCAGCAGCCGCTCTCGTACCCTTCCCAGAAGAGGGTACCCACATACGTGGCCGGGCACCAGTTCCG
>JAJFMS010000075.1 GCA_020696885.1 Armatimonadota bacterium
GTGCCCGTGGCTTCCACGGAAGCCGGGGAGCTGCCGGTGGCGTTCACGGCGGTCAGCCGGTAGGTGTACTCGGTGCTGGGGATGAGCGGGGAGTCCAGATAGGACGTGGCGCCCACCGGGAGCAGGACCAGCAGCACGAACGGGCCGGAGCCGCTGCGGCGCTCCAGCCGGTACGCGGCGGGAAGCGGGTTGGCTTCGCTCCAGTGCAATCCCAGGCGAGTGCGCTCGCTGGTGATCACCTGGAAACCGGTGGGCGCCAGCGGGTACGTCAGCGCTGGGGTCGCCTCCGCATACGTCGAAGCTCCGCCTCGGTTTACGGCGCGGACCCGGAAAGTCTGGGACGTATTGGCCGGCAGGCCGGTGACCGCATACTGGGTGCCGTCCGCCACCGTCGTGATGCGGGTCCACGACGCATCCGGGTTCCGCTGCTCCACCTCGAAGCCGGACTCGTTGGTGCTGGTATCGGTCCAGGAGAGGTTGATCCGGTCCACCGCCGCGGCCAGCGCGAGGAGACCGGTCGGGGCGGTCGGTGGGACGGGCCAGGTGACCTCGGAAACCTCCCCGAACGCCTCCGAGCGGCCGGAAGGGTTGCTTCCCCACACCCGGTAGGCGTAGGCAGTATTTGGGCTCAATCCGGTGTCCACGTAAACCGGCGAGTTGGCCGCGGACCCGAGTAGGGAGAACGGCCCGCCGGCCTCGCTCCGCTCCAGCACGAATGTTGCCGGGACCGGGTTGGGATCCGTCCAGTGGATCTCGAGACCGGTCTGCGAGACCACGGGGATGGAAAGCCCCACCGGAGCGAGCGGCAGCGTGTAGCCCGAAGCCGGAGTGGTGTATGCGGACGCCCCACCGCTGTTCACCGCGCGAACCCGATACGTCAGCGAGGTGTTGGCGGGCCGTCCCGCATCGGCGAACGTCGTGCCGGCTGTTACCGTGCTGAGGTACTCCCAGGTGGCATCCACCCGCTGGCGCTCGACCTCGAAGCCGGTCTCGTTGCTGCTGGTGTCCGTCCAGCTCAGGTTGAGCTGGGTGGCGGAGTCCGCGGTCACCACCAGGTCCGCCGGCGCGCTCGGCGGCAGCGGTACCGTAGTCTCGGTCACCTCAGCGGTGTAGTCGCTGCCGCCTCCGGTGTTGACCGCGCGCACCCGGTAGACGTAGGTGGTGCTCACGTCCAGGTTGAGGTCCTGGTAACTCGTCTGATCGATGCCCACCTGCGCGATCGGGAAGAAGATCCCACCCGGAGCCTTCCGCTCGATCTCGAAGCCGGTCTCGCTGTCGCTGTTGTCCTGCCACTCGAGGTCCAGCCGCCGCTGCGCCAGGGCCCGGACGGTGAGCCCGGACGGCGCCGCTGGTGGTGGCGGCGGCATCGTGATCTCCACCGGCGGGGTAAAGACGGATCTCCCGCCGATGTTCACGGCCTGCACCCGGAACGTGTAGGTGGTGGAGGGGAGGACCGAGTTGGTGAAGGTGGGGTTGTTTGGCTGGACCAGCGCCTGTGGCACCCACGGCAGCGCCGCGGCGGCGGGCCCGTCCTTGCGTTCGATGCGGAAGCCGCCCTCGTTGTCGCTCCGGTCGATCCAGTCGAGGCGCGCCATACTCGAGCTGAGGGCGGTGACCACCAGGCCCGTGGGCGCGGCCGGCGGCAGGATCGGTGAAAACTTCAGAAAGAACGCGTCCGACGAGCCTTGCCCGGAAGTAGGCTGCAGCGCGTTGAAACTGGGGAAGTTGAACGACGTGGTCTCTCCCGTCACGTACATGCCGCCGAAGACGTCCGCGGCGATCCCCAGTGCGGTATCATTTCCGGCGCCGCCGAAGTAGGTGGAGAAGAGGAGCTCGGAGGTGGCGGTGCGGAGCTGCGCAACTACTACGTCCCCGTCTTCACCGCCGCGGTTGAGCTCCTGGACCGCCTGCGAAAGCGGGTAGTTCCCGGAGCGGCTCCGTCCGGTCACGTAGGTGAGGCCGGAGCTGTCCACGGCAAGCGAGGTGAGCAAGTCGTCGTCCGAGCCGCCCAGGTAGGTGCCGAAGAGCTGCGTGCTGCCGGTAGCGTTGAGCTTGACCACGAAGCCGTCGCGCCCGCCGTTCTGATCGGCGTCGTAGGCGTTGGCGACGGGGAAGTCGCTGCTAGTGGTGAAGCCCGCTACGTGCACATGCGTTGAGGCGTCCACCGCGATGGCCATCCCGGCCTCTTCACCGCTGCCGCCCAGGTACGTGGAGAACAGGAGCGCGGAGCCCGGGGCGTTGATCCTGGTTACGAACGCGCTGCCGGCGGCGTTCGCTCCGAACAGGGCGTTCACCACCGGGAAGTCCGCGGAGAAGGTAGACCCCGTCACGTAGGCGCTGCCTATCGGGTCCACGGCGATGTCTTCCACCACGTCACTACCGGAACCGCCCAGGACGGCCGAGTAGATCAAGGAGCTCCCCAGCGGCGCGAGCCGGGCGACGTACCCGTCTACGGAGCTCGCAGCCGGCTGGGACAGCGTGGTGGTCTGCGGAAAATCCGATGACATGGTGCGTCCGGCCACGTACGCGGATCCGTCCAGTCCTACCGCAATGTGAGAGCTGAGCTCAGTGTCCGTGCCGCCCAGGTAGGTGGAGTACCGCAGCGCGTCGCCGTCCGGGCTCAGGCGCACCACGAAGCTGTCGGTGCCGCCGCCAAATCCGGTCTGTACGGCGTTGACCACCGGGAAGTTGTTGGAATGGGTGTAGCCGGTGAGGTAGATGTCGCCGGTCGGCCCCAGGGCGATCCCGGTGGCGTAATCGTGGTTTCCGCCTCCCAGGTAGACCGAGAAGTCCATGCCCTGGCCGCTGGAGTCGATTTTGGTGACGAACGCGGTGAGGAGGCCGGTTATCCCCACGCCGCTGGTGAACGGAAAGCCGCCGGAGAGCGTAGAGCCCGCCACGTAGAGCGCCCCTTCATCGTCGATCGCGATGTCCGAGCCGGAGTCCGCCGCGTTCCCGCCGAGGAAGGAGGAGAACGCCAGGACCGGGTCGATTACCAGCGGGCGGCTGCGGTCGTAACGGCCCAGCGCGAAGGTGACCTCTCCGGTGTTCGGCTGGAGGACGTAGCGCGCTGCGACGCTGCTGCGGCGTCCGTCGCGCTCCTGGTAGGCCACCGGGCGGTGCTGCTTCCACTCGCCGCCCCGGGTGGTGAGGACCAACTCGCCGTCGGCTGCTACCTCCACGCGCTCCGCGCCGGAAAGGCCCAGCCGGATCCGGTTCGGGTCCGCCCCGGGCCGGACCACGAAGTCGTACTCCAGTTGCCGGCCGCTGCCGTAGTAAACCGCGTCCACGCCCGGATATACCCCGGCGAACCGCACTCCGCCGAAGGTCGGCACGTCCGTGCGCCACTTCCGCGGGTCGTTGCCCACGAAGTAGTGCACCCGGCCCCGCTGCTGGGTCACGCCGGCCGCCGCGGCGTCCGGATCGGCTCCGAGCAGCCGCATCCGAATGGTGGAAGCCTCCTGGGGCGGCGCGACCGCCCGGGGCTCGCTGGCCGGCAGCCCGAATACGGAGAACGCCGCTTCCGTGGCGCTCAGAGCCAGCGTGTAGCCGCGCCCGCGCGCCACGTAGCCGAACGACCGCGGCGCCTGCCCGACGTTCGGCTCGAACCGCAGCTGCAGGCGGTCCAGTGCGGCGATAGCGCTGGCCGGGGGAATGCGCTCTACGGTGGCAGCGGGGGAGACGGCGGCGGCCGATACGGCAGCGGCGGCAACGGTGGCAGCGAAGAAACCGAGCCCGGCTCGGGAAAGAGTTTCCCAGTTCATGTGGCGAAGACGTCGGCGCCCGGGAGCTACTGATGGGAGCAGAAACTACTAACGAGGACGGAGTAATGGAGTGCTGGAGAACTGGAGTACTGGTGCCGGCTACTCCATTACTCCCCTACTCCAACACTCCTGGGACGTTAGTAGTCACTGCTCGGATCAGAAATCCACCGGGGTATGGGAGTGTGGTTGGACACGAGGTTAACCGTTCGTTCAACGCGCGGTCGGTCGGCCTCCTGCCAGAGCGTCCCGGATGGAGGCGTAGGTCCTCGCCATGCGGTCCCTTTGCTAACGAACCGCCATCCCCAGGCCTCCACGTCATTGTGAAGCGCCCGGCTCCTCTATTGATACTCGACAGCACTCCCGTGGCAGGCCTCGCCATGACGATCCTTTCGTTAACGAGGCCCATCCCCGACCCTCCATGTCATTGCGAAGCGCCCCGCATCGGAGCTAAAATACACCTGCGAACGCGTAGCACCGGGGCGGGTGCCCCGCGATGAGCAGTTGCGCCAGTCCAGTAGGGAAGCGTATCGGAGCCTGGGTTGGTTTTATGGAGGTCCTGACGGACCCTCGTGCATAGTCCGGGTTAGCGCTGCGACAAGCCAGCGTCGGCGAGTATCTTCGTGAGGAGGTCGGAAACCCCTAACTCCGCGCTCCAGGTATCCAGATACGGCAAGTCCAGGGCTGTATTCTGTACCTTGAGCCCGCCTAGAATGTCATGCCATTGGCGCTCTGAAGTCTCTCCGCCCATTCGATACCAGCGAAGCTTCTGCAGCACCATATCTTCCGCCGTTGCGAAGGAGACGGTAACCGCGCCCGACTCCGTCTCGACCGGCTCGGCGCGCCGCCGGCGCATCTCCTCGCGGGCTCACGGGATTGCCTCCATCACGAACACGTCCACCTTGTCCATCGTGCGGAGGTAGATGAGGTTGAAGGTGCCACGCGTCCGAATGGCCGAGTGGATCATCCCCGCATCGATGTAGAACTCTTGCTCCAACTCGCCAACCAGCGGCGCTACATGTTCCGGTTGTAGGTCTGCGACGAAGTCGACGTTCTGTGTAGGTCGATAGATACCGTAGATCGCACTCACCATCGAACCGCCGACCAGATAGGGGATGCCGAGCCGGTCGAGCACCTGCCCGATCCGCACCATCACCCCCAGGGTGTCGGACTGCATCAGTAGCCTTCCACGTCCGGATCCCAGCCGAATGCCTTCAGCATCAGCTCGCGCGGGATCCAGCGTGAAGCGAGACGAAGTTGGAGCTCTCGCTCGTCCGCATCGGGATGACGCCTCCGGATGTCGGCCGATTGAAGCTTCTGCACTGCGCGATTGCCTGCCTGGACCGAGGCGAGCTTCTCGGAGGGCGCCATCCGGCGATAGGCTTCGATGAGCATCGCTTCGACCTGTGGGTCGGTGTCGTTGAGCTGCGGTTTCATCGGCTGGAAACGGTTTCCACCGTTACTCGGCCGGGTCGGCGGGCGCTTCGGGCGCCTCCGGCGCGGCAGCCTGCTCCGGCGCGGCGGCCTGTTCCTGTGCCCGCGCTTCCAGCGCGGCGACCGCCTCTTCCAGCGCTTGCAGCCGCGCGATCAGGTCTCGCCCGGCGGCCTGGGGCGAGCCGGCGTTCTGGATCATGCCCAAAAGTCGCTCTTCGTCGGGGGTAGCGTAGGGTCCGTCCGGCATCCTGTCTCCTTCTCAAGTCTCAATCTCGAAACGTGCTTAGATACTCGTTCAGCCGCTCGGCCAGGCGTTCCAGCTCGTGCTCGGGCCGGCCGGAGGCGAAGCCGATCTCCCGGCCCTCCGCGTCTGTTACGGCAATCTGGTAGCTCGGCACCCCGTTGTTTCGCTGCGCCAGCTTCACGTAAGCGCGGCTGTCCCGGTTAACGGCGTGCTGCTTGCTCCAGGTCCAAACCAGGAACTTGCGCGTTAGGGTCAGGCGCCGGCCTTCCACGGCCAGGTGCTCCTGGCTGGCCGACATCACGGCGCCCCAGCCCATCGCGAGCCCCACGGCCCAGAAGATGGCGTAGAACGCCAGCATCGCCAGGGCCAGAGGGCCGAAGGCATGATACATGCCGCCGATCATGAAGACGGCATGCACGGTGGTAAACGACAGCCAGCCGAAGCTGAAGATGCCCATGAAGAGCGCGCCGCCCCAGTTCGGCGGGGAGGTGCGCAGCTCCAGTGTCATCGGCCGCTGCGTGAGGGAGCCGGCCACTTGCTCCACTTCCCGGCGCGCCGCCACCTCCGCCAGCTTCTCGCGCAGCTCGCTGAGGTCCACGGCTGCCTGGGGGTCGTCCGGCGCCAGGATCGCCAGGCGGCGGCGAAGATCGCTCTCCAGGCCGTCCAGCTCCCGCACCGCGTCCTGCACCGTGGCGAGCAGCGCCCGGTCCGCCTCCGCAGCCTGCTCCCGCAGGCGGAGCAGCACCTGCGCGCCCTCGTCTCGCAGCGCCGGAACGGTTCCCAGGCGCGTCCGGCACTGCGCGGCGGTCAACTGCTCCAGCTCGCCCAGCAGCGGCGCGAACCGGGCGAGCCAGCGGTTGGCGTCCCGCACCGCCTCGCGGTTCAGCAGCGGCGACAGCGGCGAAACCGGGAGGTCTCGTACTTCGTCCTGCAGGGTTGTTCGAGGTTGCATTACTAACTGTAACGGGGACCGATCTGCGGCGGGTGACACATGCTAGCACGCGGGGTTTGCTAGAACCGTAGCACAGCGCCTCGTGCGCGTGGAGCGTTCGGCGTCGTCCGGAGGATTGTCCCCACTCGGCCTTACGGCGCCGCCGGCGAACCCCCGCCGCAGCCGGAGCGGCGCTGCTCACGAGGACTGGTCCAACTCTCCACGCGCATCGACCCGCGCGGGGTACCCCCGCTATGCTACCCGTTTCTCTCCGTGCCCGTGAAAACTAACAAACCTCGTTAGCACGCCGCGAGCCATCGCTCTACGGAACAGAGTTCGACCCTTGGAACCTCAACCCTCCACAGGAATCCTACCCGCCCTGCCCGGTGAAGCCGCCTACCGGGAGGCGATCTCCCGCTTCACCGAGCGAGAGATCGCGTCGAAGATCCGCGCGCTGGACGCGGAAGAGCGGTTCGATCCCGAGATCCTGCGCGGCATGGCCGCCGCCGGGTTCCTGGGCGCCTGCCTCCCGAAAGCGCTGGGCGGCCAGGGCCTCTCCTACCACCACCTCGGCATCCTCTGCGAGGAGCTGGAGCGGATGGACACGTTCGCCCGGGTCATCATCTCGGTCCATCTCTCGCTCAACAGCCTTGCGCTCTACCAGTGGGGCACGCCGGACCAGTGGGAGCGGTGGCTCCGTCCCCAGGCCGTCGGTGAGAAGCTGGCCGGCTTCGCGCTCACGGAGCCGGAGGCCGGCACGGACGCCGTTTCCCTCTCGACGCGCGCCGAGAAGGCGCCGGGCGGCTACCGCCTCACCGGCGTCAAGGCGTGGATCGGCCTGGCGGACGTGGCCGACCACTTCCTGCTGTTCGCCACGGTGGATCCGGAGCGGAAGCACCGCGGCATCACCGCCTTCCTGCTGCAGCGCGGCGCCGAGGGGCTGCGGACCGAGAGCATCCGCGGCAAGCACGGGGTCCGCGCCGGCAACGTGGGGCGCATCTACCTGGACCACGTGTTCGTGCCGGACGAGGACCGCCTGGGTGAGGAGGGCGAGGGCTTCGCCATTGCGATGTCCGCGCTGGACAACGGCCGGTTCGGGGTGGCCGCCGGCTCCGTGGGCATCATCCGCGCATGCCTGGACGCCTCCACGGAGCGGTGCCACGACCGCCGCAGCTTCGGCGCGGAGATCGGCCGGCACCAGCTCGTGCAGCAGATGCTGGCGAAGATGGTGGCCGCGCGAGACGTGGGGCGGCTGCTGACGGCGCAGGTCGCGCAGCTCAAGTGCGACGGCGTGCGCCACACCCGCGAGGTGTCGCTGGCGAAGTGGATCAACTGCGACGCCGCCCACCAGAGCGCCAACGACGCGGTGCAGATCTTCGGCGCGCACGGCTACAGCAGCGAGCACCCGGTGGAGCGCCACCTCCGCAACTGCCGCGCCGCCGTGATCTACGAAGGCACGCGCGAGATCCACCAGGTGATCCAGGCGGAGTACCAGCTCGGCTACCGCCAGGACCGCCCGCCCCGCCGGCCGCTGCCGCGCTATCCGTTTCCGGAGGACGGGTCGTGAGCGACAGCGACCACGCGCCGCGCCGTGCCGTAAACTGAGATCGCGACATCATGGGCCTCCCCGGATCTTTAAACGGCCTGCGCGTCCTCGACTTTTCCCGGGTGCTGGCGGGACCGTTCTGCACGCAGCTCCTGGCGGACCTCGGGGCGGAGGTGCTCAAGATCGAGCGGCCGGACGGCGGGGACGACACCCGCGCGTGGGGGCCGCCGTTCGTGGGCGGCGAGAGCGCCTACTACCTCTGCGCCAACCGCGGGAAGCGCTCCCTGGTGCTGGACCTCTCCACCGGGGAAGGCCAAGCCCGCGCCCGCGAGCTGGCGGGGTGCGCGGACGTCCTGATCGAGAACTTCCGTGTGGGCTGGATGACGGAGCAGGGGCTGGACTACCCCTCGCTGCGGGCGCAGAACGCCGGCCTGGTTTACTGCTCCATCACCGGCTACGGGCAGACCGGCCCGGACGCGGACCTGCCGGGCTACGACTTCCTGACGCAGGGCCGCAGCGGGCTGATGAGCGCCACCGGGGAGGTGGACGGGCCGCCGCTCAAGGTCGGCGTGGCCCTCAGCGACCTGATCACCGGCCTCTATGCCGCCGCCGGTATCCTGGCCGCGCTGCGGGAGCGTGAGCGTACCGGGGAAGGCGCCTGCCTGGACCTCTCCCTCCTGGACTGCCAGGTCTCCGCGCTGGCGAACGTGGCGGCGAACCACCTGGCTACCGGGACGATCCCCCAGCGGCACGGGAACGCGCACCCGAACATCGTGCCCTACGAGGTGTTCGAGGCGGCGGACGGCCCGTTCATCCTGGCGGTGGGGAACGACGCCCAGTGGCGGCGCTGCTGCGAGGTGCTCTGGCGGCCCGGCTGGGCGGACGACCCGCGCTTCGCCACCAACCGCGGCCGGGTGGAGCACCGGGAAGCGCTGCTGCCCCGCCTGCGCGCGGCCCTGGCCGGCCGGACCCGGGCGGACTGGCTCACCCGGTTCCGCGCGGCCCAC
>JAJFMS010001111.1 GCA_020696885.1 Armatimonadota bacterium
CCAGGTCCTTAGTCAGGTCCTCACCCAGGCCGCCGTGGTGGTCCCAGCTCGTGTGGTAGAGCTGCACGAAGCGCACGCCCCGCTCCACCAGCCGCCGCGCCAGCAGGCAGTTGTTTGCGAATGAGCCCTTGCCGGGGACGGCGCCGTAGAGCTCCAGCGTCTTCGGGTCCTCCCGGGTGATGTCCATCAGCTCCGGCGCGCTCGCCTGCATCTTGTAGGCCACCTCGTAGGCGGCGATGCGCGTGGCGATCTCCGGGTCACCCACCGCGGTCAGGCGGGCGCTGTTGAGGTCCCTCACCACATCGAAGAACTCACCCTGACGCTTGCGGTCGAACCCGGAGGGGTTGGCGAGGTTGATGATCGGCTGTGGGCCGGACAGGAACGGAACCCCCTGGTAGCTGGAAGGAAGGAAGCCGCTGCCCCAGAGCGGGGCACCGCCGCGGGGGCCGCGAGGACCGGACTGCAGTACTACGAAGCCGGGCAGGTCCTGCGCCGTGCTGCCGATGCCGTAGGTGAGCCAAGCGCCCATGCTGGGGCGGCCGGACTGGGGCGCGCCGGTGGACATGAAGAACTTGGCGGGGCCGTGGTTGAACACGTCCGTCGCCATGCCCCGGAGCAGGCAGATATCGTCCGCGATGGTGCCCAGGTGCGGGAGGAGCTCGCTGATGACCGCCCCGCTCTTCCCGTGCCGGGAGAAGGTGCGGGTACTGCCCATCAGCTTGGCGTCCGGCTTGAGGAACGCGAACCGCTTGCCCTCGGTGAACGACTTGGGCGTCACCTGCCCGTGCAGTTCCTGGAGCTTCGGCTTCGGATCGAACAGGTCAAGCTGGCTGGGGCCGCCCGCCATGTGCATGAAGATGACGCGCTTCGCCTTGGCCGGGAAGTGCGTGGGCTTCGGCTGGAGCGGGCCGGCCTCGCGCCGGGGGGCCGCCGCGCCTTCGTTCTGCAGCAGCGCCGACAGCGCGATGGAGCCCAGGCCGACGCCGCACCGTTGGAACAGGTGGCGGCGCGTGATGGATAGGAGGCGATCCTGCTCGTCGTTCATCACTCTCGGTCCTCGCTCACTTCCGTCATCTCGATGGGTGGGAACAACTCGCCGACCGCGCACCCGAAGCCGGGCAGCACTTCCCCGCCTGTCAGCGTATCCCAAGTCCCCAATTGTTCAACTCGTCCGCGATCCGCGTAAACGGTCACGCTCCGGCTGCTCGGTGCCACGACCCAGATCAGGGGCACTCTCGCCAGGACGTAGTCGTTCACCTTCTGCTCCACCTCGGAGCGACGATCGTTCGGCGCTACTACCTCTACGGCGAGATCGGGAGCGATGTGAATGTGCCCCCGAGGCACTCGCGGGAGGCGAGCCCGGCTCACCACTGATACGTCTGGCTTGCGCACGCGGCTCGTGTCGAACGGGAAGCAGTGGTAGCCGGCCTTGGAGCCAAGAATCCACGCGGCCTGTTTCGTCTCCGGATGGTTGTAGAGACGCGTCGCTACCTGGCAGGCGATCCAGCTCGCTTCAGCGCCACCGTTCTTCTCCACGAGTCGCCCGTCGATCAATTCGCAGAGCCCGGCGCCAGAAAGGCATTCCAGGTCGCTGGGGGTGTATCGCCGTTCCGGCATCAGGGCGGTCATCGTTACTACTCCCGCGTGATGAACTCATCCAGATTCATGAGTACGCGCGCCACGGCGGTCCAGGCGGCTGCGGTGGAGACGGAGGCCCCCTCGGGTCGCTCCTTCGGCGCCAGCGCCTGGGCGTCGGCGGGCGCGGCGTCGAACCCGCTCACCTGGGATCGGTAGTATTCCAGCAGCCGGCCCGCCTCCGCGGCCGAGGGCTCTCGGGAGAGGCAGCGGCGGAACGCGTAGCGCACCCGCTCGGCGTCGGTGGTGCGCACCTCGCGGAGGGTACGTGATGCCAGGCCCTGCGCCAGCTCCAGCAGCGACTGGTCGTTCGCCAGCATAAGCGCCTGGTTCGGCGTGCTGGAGCGGTTGCGGCGGGTGCAGGTGACTGTGCCGTCCGGCGCGTCGAAGGTGGAGAAGAGCGCGTACGGGTTGGACCGCCACTGCCAGGTATACACGGCGCGCCGGTAACGGTCTTCACCGGTGCTGGGCGTCCAGGCGCGCTTGACCTGGGTGAACAGGTCCGTGCCGGTAGGCCGCGGCGGGTAGACGCCGGGACCGCCCATCTTGGGCGAGAGGAGCCCGCTGGCCGACAGGGAGACGTCGCGGATCAGCTCGCCTTCCAAACGGATCCGGCTCTGGCGGGCCAGCAGCCGGTTGCCGGGGTCGATCTCCATCAGTTCCGGCCGTGCCTTCGACGCCTGCTTATAGGTGTTCGACGTGACGATCAGCCGGTGGAGCGACTTCAGGGACCAGGGCGTATTCAGGCGTTCAGGTGTTCGGGTGTTCAGGTGTTCAGGTGTCGAGGCTTCAGTCCTCGCCATCTTACTCTTACTAATCGGATCCCCAGGGCCGGTTTCAGCCGGCGTTCCTCCAGCAACGAAGACGCTTGCGAGATAGTCGAGGAGCTCCGGGTGGCTGGGTGCGCTGCCCTGGGTACCGAAGTCGTTGTCGGTCTCCACG
>JAJFMS010000076.1 GCA_020696885.1 Armatimonadota bacterium
CAGCCTCGTTGAGCTTCTGGCGGTGGTGATGGTGCTGGCGGTGCTCGCCGGCACGGCGATTCCCGTCTATCTGAACACCCGCCGGGCAGCCGCCGCACGTGCCTGCATCGGTAACATCGCCGCCATCGGCGCTGCAGAATCCGCCTACGCGCTCCGGAATGGGGCGTATATCGGGACGATGTCGAGCCTGGTCGGCGCCTCGGAAGGGCTGGCGGAAACGCCACTCTGCCCGCTCACCCGGACCAATACCTACACCCTGACCGTGAGCGGCACGACCGGTGACCTCACCATGGCCTGCACTAACGCCGCGGCTCACGCCGGTTATGTGGGGGTGGCGGGCGATTACAGCCGCGTTCTGCTGAAGCCGGCGGTCGAAACCCTGCCCTAACAAGCTGCCCGGTCCGGTATGCGTGGTGCTGCCGGTTGCGGGCACCACGCGGGTAGCCTATCGGGTCGGCATCGGTGCGCACCGTACGCTCCGCGACCACGGATTCCACCACGGCACACTCGAGAAGCGTAGTGATGCTTACCCGACCGCTCTCATCCCGCCCTGGGGCCTCGATGGTGATTGCTCAGGCGCTCGTTCTGGCGCTCACGGTGATCGTCGCGGCCACCCAGTTGCAGGTGGTGAGCCAGTACAAGCTCAGCCGATCCGAGAAGGACAATGAGCACGCGCTCCAGGCGGCGGAAGCCGGCGCGAACTGGTACGTGAACCGGTTGAACAATGGAGTGGAGCTAGGGAGCGCGATCACGGATCGCACGGTGCGAGCTTTCCGCATCGCGGTCAAGAACGGCACCGTCGCCGTCACCCGTTATCCCGCGGGCACCGAACAGGGCTACTACGTGGGCTACACCAGCACGGCAGGGAGCCTGGTCAACATCGCCGCCTATGGCTGGTCCCGCGGCGTGGTGCGCAAGATCAAGCTCCAGACCAACCAGTCCGGCGGTCTTAGCTACGCCATCCTGATGGATGGCCCCCTGGTGGTCAGCGGCAATCCCACCATCAACTCCAGTGTCCACTCCAATGACGACCTCACGTTCTGGGGAAACCCGATCATCAACGGTGACGTAACCGCCGGCGACACGGTGACCTACGGCGGGAACCCCGCGGTCAGCGGTACGACGACCCAGAGTGCTCCCACGGTCGCACTGCCCTCCGTGAACGCCGCCACCCTCCGCGCGCTGGCACTCGCCAACGGGAGCAGGGCGGGCCTCACGATCTCCACGAACGGTGCGGTTACGCTGCAGGGGGTCTACACCGGCAACCTCATCATCAATTCCAACCCCACGATCACGTTGATCGGCACGGTCTACGTGGACGGGTATCTTCAGTTTAACGGCAACACCACCACTAACCTTGGCAGCGGCCTGCTGGTCGGCGAGGACGGGATTCAGTTCAACGGGAACGGAAGCGTGAACGGAGGGGACGGCCTGGCGCTGCTCTCACTGCGGGCCGGGGCGTTCAACAGTTCGCCGCCGGCGATTGAGATCAATGGCAATCCCCCCATTCGGGGTGTACTCTACGCCCCGAATGGCTTCGTGCGGATCAACGGTAACCCCAACATCACCGGCAGCATCGTGGCGGATTCCACCCAGATCAACGGGAACCCCACGATTACGCGGAACACCAACTACGTCGCGCCCTCGGCGCTCGGGACGAGCGGCTACGACCTGGTGGGTTGGAGGGAGATCGAATGAGCCGGTGGCCTGTTCGTGCCCGGCGGGGGTTCACCTATCTCGAGTTGGTAGCCTCGATGATGCTGGTGGCCATCGCCGGCGCCTGCTCCGTGGCGAGCTGGGGCCTGGCGCCGAAGATCCTTGCCAATCGCCGCGCCACGGAGATGTCCGTTATGCTCGCGGCGCAAGAATTGGAGCGCCTCAAGGCGTTCAAGTATGACGGGCTCACCGTAACGCCGGTCGGCACCCCCAACACCTTCTACTACGACAAGCTGGGCGCACTGCTTGGCTCAGCCACCGGCGCCACCTATAAGGTGAAGAGCTGGGTGATCCCCCAGGATTCCAACGGGGACAGCGTGTTGAATACGGCGGACCTCCGCGAGCTGACCGTAGAAGTGTGGACGCCGAACGAGTCCAAGCGGTACGAGCGGGCCGTCACCCTCCTGACGAAGGACGGGATCTGATGCGATGGCGGAGTGGTGGTCGCTCTGGCTCCCGGCCCGCGCGCGGGGTCTCCCTGTTGGAGCTGCTTGTGGCGCTCACGATGATGGCGTTCGTCATCGCCAGCAGTGCGACGCTGCTGACCATCGGGCGGCGGCAGCAGCGAACCTGGCAGCAGTACAGCCAGGTCCAGACCGACCTTCACATTGCGCTGCGCCGTGCCACGCGCACGATCCGGCACGGCAGCGCCATCCTCAATCCCAGCTCCGCGGTGAACTTCCCGATCAAGACCAGCTCGGCCACCCAGCTGATCGTGCGCGTCCCGGAGCCCACCGGCGTCTCACCCACCACAGTGGAGGTCCGGTTTCACGTGAC
Source organism: Armatimonadota bacterium (assembly GCA_020696885.1). Next base: position 2,494 of record JAJFMS010000076.1, read on the forward strand.
CGGCGGTGTCTTCTACGCACAGCGGTCCGATGTGGCCGGAAACGGACTGGCACTCATGACCGGGGTCCAGGGAGTGGCCTTCTCGTATTACCGCACCGCATCCGGAGTCCGGACCGTCGTCTCCGGAACTCCGGAGACCGCCACCGAGGTGGGCATCTCGCTGACCGGATCCTCCGGCGGGTTCAATACCAGTCTCATTGCGCTGGTAGCCATGCGAAACGTGCTGATTTCCCTCTAACTGCGGACGAAGCTACCCTTTCGTGAGCCCGCAAGGTCCAGCGGGCCGACATCTTAATTGAGTTGTTACTAAGAAAAGCCCGGAATACCACGTCCACCGCCCTGGCGATCATGGCGGACTCGATCTTGCTGGTGCAGGTCTGCCAGCAGGACGGTCGCGTTCGCGTGGCTGCGCAGGGAACCGAGGCGGTTCCGGAAGGGTGCTTCTCCGAGCACGGCGTCAAAGATTCGCAGCAGCTCGGCCGCGCGATCCGAGCCCTCTGGACCCGCGTAGGAATCAAGGACCGGGCGGCTGCGGTGGTGCTCCCCTCCGCCATGTGCGGCCTGCGCTCCGTCCGCCTGCCGGACCTGCCGGACCCCGAGCGGCGCTCCGTCCTGCGCGGCGAGCTGGAGCACAGCGGCGCAATCCCGTTCCGGGGCGGCGCTTTTGACTTCATCTGGGTGCGGGAGCCGTCCGATACGGAGCCCGCGCCGGCGGAAGCGTTCTCGCTCTATACCAGTGAAGAGATCGTCAACGATCTCCGCGCGGCCCTCCGGCACGCGGACCTCCAGCTCGCCGCGCTGGAGCCGGTCTCCGTCGGCGTGTTCCGAGCCTGCTCCCTGGCGGATCCGGGAGGCGAGCCGCGCGCAGCCCTCTGCCTGGACGACACCACCGCGGATTTCTGTATCCTGGAAGGCTCCCAGATCCGCTACCTGCGCCGGATCGCCAGCGGCTGGGCGGACCTCCGCGATATGCTGGACGAGCACGGCGATCCCCCGCGTGGCCCGGCGGGTCCCACCGACTCGATAGCGGGTCGCACGGAGCCTGCTGGAGTCGCCGCAGTCGCCGCGCGGGAGCACCACACCGCTCTTTCCGCAAAATCCGGCGCCCCGTTCCTCGTCGCGGAGACGGTGCGCTCGCTCGCGTACTACGCACGAGCCCACGGGGGAGATCAGCGGCCCGAGACGCTCGCGATCGCGGCGTCGCTCCCGGACTTCCACCGCCTGGAGGGCTTCTTCAGGGACGTGGGCGTTCCCACCCCGACAGCGGTGGATCCCGGTCTGGAGTTCGGTATCGAGCTGCCCAACGCCGGCCCGGTCGCCGGAGGCACGCTGGTCGCGCACGCTCTCGCGGCCATCGGCACGGCAGCCTCCGTGGCCGGCTTCACCACCACGATCAACCGGATCGACCTGGGCCGGGATGATCCCGCCACCAAGGTTCATAACCCCTGGGGTGCTGCGCTCCTTCCCGCGCTCATCGGCTCGGGGATCTGGCTCCTGCTCACACTGGTGATCTGGTTCGCGACGGAGGGCGCCGAGGACGGAGCATCGGCCGAGGAGTCCAATCTCAAGGTCCGCCTCGCGGACACCCGCACGCAGCAGGCGCCGCTGCTGGAGCTCCAGGAGCTGCAGCAGAAGTCGCTGGAGTTCAAGCTGAAATCCGAGATCCCCGCCGCTGCGCTGCTGGGGCAGGTGGCGGCCGCGTCACAGCCCCAGGTCACGCTCCGGCAACTGTCCACGGACACAAACCAGATGGTGACGCTAACCGGCGAGGCGGTGGCCTCGGACAGCGTGCTCCAGTATGCCTACGCCCTCGGCAGCGGGAAGACGATCCGCCAACCACGGATCACCCTGATCCGCCAGGGGGAAAGCGGCTACGTGGACTTCCAGATCTCCGGGAAGCTGATCATGACGCCGCCCGAGACGACGAAGCAGCCGGCAGCGGCCACCGAGCAAGGTCGCGCCACGCCCGCGCCCGATGCGGCGAGCCCCGTGGCGCCGGCCAAGCCCGAGCTGGGGGCGGCGCCATGATCCGGCTCTCGGCCCTCGATCAGCGGAAGCAGAAGCTGCTGACGCTAGCTGTTCCGGGTGCGGTTCTTCTGCTGTCGCTGGTGCTGCTGCTTCCCGCCTTCTCTCGCAACGCCGCCACGCAGTGGAAGCTGGATCGGCGCCGCGCGGAGTTGGCGGAGCTCCTGCGTACCCTGCCGAAGCCGGACCGCACCCGGCAGATCCTGGTTAAGAACAGCCCGATGGAGCCCACCGCCTTCGTGCGGGATATCTCCGCAATCGCCCGCACCGCCGGGTGCCGGTTCTCCGGGCTGAACGTGGCGGACACCGGCGAGCCGGCCAAGGCGGAAGGCAAGGGCGCCGCCGGGGGCATGCTGGTGGCCCGGCCGGTTTCGGTGGAGGTGCTGCTGGTCGGCGAGTATCGCAACATCCGCCGCTTTCTTGCCGGGCTAACCAGTACGAAGCGCCTGTACACAGTGACCCGGATGGTCCTCCGCTCCGAAGGAATGGACCCGAACCAAACGACCGCGTCGCTCGTGCTGGCGAGCATCACGGTGGAGCGTTATGTGGCCGAGACCAGCCGGCCGGTGAAGGCCAAGCCCCCGGCGGAGAAGCCGATCGGAAATCCGCTGTTCAGCGAGTAATGCAGTTCACCAGGTGAGACCAACCCCCGGATGTCCCCCAAATTCCCCACTCGATCTACCCATCGCCGGAGCACCGCCCTGGGCAGCGCCGGCCTGGCTCTGGGACTTTCCGGTCTCCTGGCGGCAGCAGCCGGCGCCGCTCCGGCGCCCGCGGAGAAGGCGCAGCCGGCCGCCCGTCCCGCGGCCGTACGTCCGCTGGTCAAGAAGCCGCGCCAGCCACCCGAGACACTAAGCGTCAACTTCCCCAGTATCGACATCCGGCAGGCCCTCGCTACCGTGGCGTCCTACGCCCAGGCGGATGTGCTCATCACGCCCGGAGCCAGCGGCAAGGTTTCGATCAACCTACGCAACCGTGCGCCGGAGGAAGTCATCCGATTGGTGGCCGCCTCCGCCGGCCTCTCCGTCTTGAAGACCGGCTCGACCTATGTGGTCGGACCCGCCGACGAGGTCCGGAAAGCCGCCGCGCAGCTCGGGGAGTCGGTGGTCGTGCCGCTCGAGAACATCACTCCCGCACAGGCGGTGGAGACACTCGCCCGGCTCACACCGACGGTGATCGTGGAGCCGGCGGCGGGCGCGGTGGTCCTCTCCGGCCTGGTGACCGACCTGGACACGGCCCGCATCGCGCTCCGTGCGCTGGACGTCAAACCGGCGCCAGTGGCGGTGGTGCCCGAGCGGCAGAGCACGGACGTGGTCTCCGTCCGCTACACCGACCCGGCCGAGGTGGAGCGAGTGTTCAAGAGCGCGTTCCCGGCGGTCCGGATCTCGCGACAGGACCGGACGCTCATCGTCACCGGCACCTCGGCCGAGCTCGATGCCGTGCAGCGGGCGCTGGTGGCGCTGGATGCCGCGCCGCCCGTAACGCCGGAGCCGCCGCAGCCGAAGGTCACCAGCGTCTACGTCTTGAGCTTCCTGAACGCCAAGACCGCCGAGGAATCGCTCAAGAAGGCGTTCCCCGAGCTAATCGCGGTGGCAGGCCCGGAGCCTACGGCTCCTCCGCCAGCCCTCTTCCAGCCGCTCTCCCTCACCCTGGGCGGTGGCGGTAGCGGCGCTGGGGGTGGCGGCTTCGGCGGTGGACTGGGGGGAGGCGCTGGGGGCGGCGGCTTCGGCGGTGGTGGAGCCGGGGGACAGGGCGGCGGCGCCGGCGGGCAGGGCGGAAACGGCATGAACTACGCGCAGGAGCTCTCGCGCTCCACGCGGCTGATCCTCTCCGGCGCCAAGGCGGACGTGGACGCGGCGATCGAGCTGCTCAAAGCCGTGGATCTTGCGCCGCCCCGGGTGAACATCCAGGCAGAGTTGGTCGAGATCGACTCGACGCGGACCCGAGAGCTGGGCATCGACTGGAACCTGGACAACGCGAGCGTGGGCTTCACCGCAGCGGGCGGCTCCGGACTCCGGGTGGGCAGCATCACCCGTGGCGACTTCGGGCTGCAGGCCACACTTCAGGCGATGGTGCTGGACAACCGCGCCCGGGTGCTGGCCCGGCCGAACATCTCCGTGGTCGACAACGAAGATGCCAACATCTTCATCGGCGAGCTGGTGCGGTTCCGCGGCACCGCGATCACCTCTCCGGATGCGGGAACGGTGCAGGGCACCGATACCGTGCCGGTGGGCATCGCGCTGCTGGTCCGGCCGCGCATTCATTCCGACGGCAGCGTCACGTTGAAAGTCCACCCGGTAATCAGCAGCGTCTCCGAAACGGTGAACGGGCTGCCGCAGACCCTGAGCCGCGAAGCGGACACCACCGTCCGGCTCAGGGATGGGGAGACCCTGGTGATCGGAGGCCTGGAGCGGGACGAGGAGACGGACCAGACCCGCCGCATCCCCGGCTTCTCTAATCTGCCGCTTTTTGGGCAGTTCTTCCGGTCCCGCAGCAAGAGGAAGACTCGCACTGAGGTGGTCGTGATTGTCCGGGTGAAGCGGATCGTGGATACAATCGCGGGAGAGACAAACTAATGAGCGACAAACGAAAGCACATCCCCCTGCTCCTGCTGGGCTCCGCCGGCGCCCTCGGCTTTGCCGTCTGGAACATCCACCGCTCGCTGGCGCCGCCGCTCACCAAGATCACCAAGCAACTGGATCTCGTCGCGATCACCGCCCAGCCGATCGACGTGCCGCCCGCGCTGCCGGGGGATTCCGACGCCACGCCGGGCGTAGCGGTGCGGGATGCCGTTCCGGTGGCCGAAGAGCTGCTCGCCCCGAACGCAGACCCGTTCCGGCCGCTGCGTGCGCCCGATCCTTCGCTTCGCACCGTGGTCTCCACGCTCACGCCTCGCCCGATATCACCGGCGGCCTTCCCGACCGGCCCGCTGAACTTGAACGGGTCACCCTCCCGGTCCAGCAACCAGGTTACCTACGCGCTCCCCGTGGCCCCGGCTGCGCCCGCAAGCCGCCCCGCGGTCCGCATTCAGCCGGCCTCGGTCTCTGCTCCGACGCTACCCAGCGCGGATCGAACGGCTGCCGCGGCCGCGCCCAAGGTGACGATCGTGCCCGTAGTGCCGGTCGCCGCGCCGGAGCCGCCCACCGTGGTCGGCACCCTGCTGGGCGATGAGCCGGGAGCGGTCTTCGAGCAAGACGGGACCACCGAGATCGTGACCGAAGGCGCCATGATCGGCGAGTGGACGGTGCTCGTTATCGAGCTGGACCACGTGACCCTGAAGCACCTCGCAACCGGCAAGAAGATCCGCGTGGCGGTTAAGAGCAGCGGCATCTCGTCCGGGCAGGATTGACATTTCGGAAACACCGGCTATAATCCGAGAAGTGCATCCGGCCAACCATTCAACCGGCGGCCGATCGGCGAGCGTAGGACAGTGATGAAGCGCGAGTTGTTACAACCAATTGCAGACGACCAGCATGGCACCGGCCGCGCTGTGTCTGCGTGCGTTTCTTACCCGATGAATTCCCGGAATCGGAGTGGCTATCCCTTTAGCCAGTCCGACTACAACCGCACATCCGGGCCTCCCGCGTAGACCACTTCCACATCCAACTTCTTGAAGAACCGAGGCCTTCCGGCCTCGGTTCTTTTTTTGTTTCCGGGGACTTTTCTGATGGCCCGATAACCGAATTCTCCTCCAATCACCCGACTGCTGCCGCCAACGGCAGAGATGTCGCCGGTAACGCCGCAGCATCCGGGTGCGGCGCGCCCGCTCGCACGCCCAGGGCGCCAAACAGGGTTCTCTTCGCCGATCACCGACAAATAGCACCGATTAACCACGCAGTTTCGAAGAAATGTGCTGATTGACACCGCTTAAAACCCAGGTATACTGGGATCAGTCCACAGGAAGTTTGAACGACAGGCAACGACGATGACCTACTCATTTACGCACAACACTCTAGCCAGCAGTTGGAGCTTTTCGGGATCCAGGTCCTGCATGAGTAGTTATGCATCGTATCTGAATATGTCTAATCCGGTGGCGAAGTTATCGGACGGATCTCCAGGGTAGTTCACTGCCCGCCGCTCTGCAAAGAGCCCCGAGATCCGTGTGGATCTCGGGGCTCTTTCGTTATCGGGTGGAGCAGTGGTGGGACAGTTGGAGGGGTGGCCGAGTTGGTGAAGGCGGCGGTCTGCTAAACCGTTGCGGGCGAAAGTCCGTCGTGGGTTCGAGTCCCACTCCCTCCGTGAGAAAGGAGTGCGTTCCATTATCCGGGTCAAGTGGCGATGACGGCGGTGAACGAGCAGGCGCCTCGTGATTCGTAATGCGTAATGCGTAAACGCGCCGTAGCGCGAGGATCTTACGCATCACGCAGCACGCATTACGCGCACTTGAGTAGTCCACGCACGC
>JAJFMS010001112.1 GCA_020696885.1 Armatimonadota bacterium
GCCCCCGGCCGCAACTTCGTAGGTGTTCCCGGTGCCCGTAGCGCCGCTCAAGCTGGTGAGCGAGTTCTCCACCAGGAGATCATCCTCGGCGGTGCCGCCGGACAGCGCCTCCGGAAGCGAGACGGTCACCGCCGATTTCCCCTGGTTCTTGATGCGGATCCGCGCCAGCGCGAGGTCCGGCTGCTGGCGCAGGAGCGCGGTCTCAATCTCCACCTCAGCGGAGCCCGAGCCGGTATCCCACGTGCCGGTGGTGCGCAGGATTCCCTCGGCCAGCCGCAGTTCCTGGTGGAACGGCTTGATCTTCGCGGTATCCCCGCCGAAGGTGACCTCACCCACGTGGATCCGCACCGGCAGCAGCGCCGAGACCGTCTTGATCGATTCGTTCACGTAGCAGCCGGCCAGGAACGACGGCTCGTCGCCAGCCGGGGAGATTCCGGTGCCGGTTGGCGAGAACCGCTGCCCCAGGTAGCCGTTGCCCAGGTAGGCCGGGCGAGCGTCCGCTCCCCAGCTATCGACGCCCAGTACCCAAGGATCCTGGGAGACGGTGATCGGCGCGGGGCCGCGGGGCGGGGTTCGCGCCGGCGGGGTTTCGTCCGGCGATTGCACCGGGCCGCAGCCGACGAGGACGACGCTCAGAAGCGCGGCGCTGGATAGCAGACGTACGGTAGGGTGCAGGGTGGAGCGTGGCGTCATGGTGAATGCGGTGAGTTGGGGCCGCAGCCAGCCGGCGTCAGGGCGCCGTGGGGGCGGACTGCCATTCTTCGTAGGTCATCTGGGGAGCGGTGCCGTAATGCTGCATCGCAGCGATCCCGCCGGCGGCCACCCCAGGAACCTTCTGGATCGGGCACGGCAACCACTCCACGTGCCCGAAAAGCCGGCAGACCACCGGCCGCACCGGGTAGATCGAGCACCGGCCGCGCTCCACGTCGCGGAAGCGGCAGGCGGTGTAGTGATATTCTTCCGCGCCGGGATACGGAACCTGCTTGTCCTGCAGCTCGACCGCACGTGCGTCAGCACCATCCGGACCGGCCACGTAGGCCTGGATCGCCTCGAACTCCGGCCGGAGCATCGGCACTCCGGCGGTGCAGCGGGCGCCGCATTCGTCGCAGCCGTTGCACACCGCCTGATCGATGGCCGCGGCGAAGCTGCGGGTCTGTTCGAGCACGATCAATTCGAGCATGGGTTACCTTGGAGCGAGCAGTGCGGGTCGTATGGGAGTACTACGAAAACGATGCTTGCGATGTCCCCGCCACGGCAGTGTGGGCGTGTGGGCGTGTGGGCGGCGCCTTCGTCTCCCATACTCCCATACTCCCTCACTCCCCACTGATGACCCGCCGGAGGCGGCGCTGGAACTCCTGCCGCGGCAGGAGCACCCGTCGACCGCAGGTATCACAGACCAACGCGACGTCGGCGCCAACCCGCTCGATCTTCCAGCCCACGCCTCCGCACGCATGCGGCTTCCGCAGCTCGACGAGGCTCCCAACGACGAGAGACCCAGCCGCTTGCGGCGGCTGGGTCTCCGATACATCCCCCTCCGGGGCGCCGGGCTGCGGGCCGGTGCCGGACTCGGACATTACTGCGCCGGGTTCTGGCCGGGATCGTCCGGACCCGCCGGCGCTTCCTGCACCGGCGGCGGACCCACCGGCACCGGCACTACGGCCGCAGGCGCGCGGCGCGGCGCGCGACGAGCGCGCGCTTCCGGCCGGAACGCCCAGCGCTCCTGCACCGGGTCATAAACCCAGATGCCTTCGGCTTCGCGCCGCGAGATCTCGTAGTTCAACGCCGCCTCGGGGGTGGCGTCCAGCATCGAGGGCTGGTTCTGCGCGGCCATCAGGCCGTTCAGATACATGACCTCGCTGGGCGGGACCGACGGAACGGCGGGCTCGTTAGATTGCGCCACCTGCACCACCGGAGGGCGCCGGAACACGGTCGGATTGGTCAGCACCAGGTGCCGCGGAGCCGCAGGGGCTTGCGGAACCCAGGCGCCGGTCATCACCGCCGGCATCGCCGGCGTAGGCGGCGGGACGTACGCCCAGCGCGGGCGGGTGTTCGTCATGGAGTTGGCGCCGCCGCCCAGGGCCTGGAAATTGGGCGTGGCGTTCAGGTAAGGGGTCGGCGCGGCCAGACCGAAGGAAGGCGCCGAGGCCGGCGAACTGTAGGTTCCGACCGGCTGACGCGCCACCGTCGTTGTGGGCCGGTTGCCTTGCGAGGACAGAAAGCCGATCGCCAGCGCGATCGCCGCCACCGCCGCCGCGCCGCCACCGATGAGCGTCCAGTTGGGGCCGTCGTCCGTGACGTACGCACCCATTACCGTCTGGTCGTCCTTCAGCGGCAGTCCGCACTTCGGACAGAACTTCGCCATCGCGTGGATGGTTTCGTCGCAATATGGGCAGTTCATCCGCACCCTACCTTCTCTATTTAGAGCCGCGTCCGGCGCCGTTGCCGGGCGGACCACTGTCAGGTTTCCAAAGCTTCCAGGTTACTTTACCCCAGATCGGCATGTAGTAACTATGACTGCAAAATACCCTCCCGGGTTCCGGAATTGTGCCGCGCAGAGTTGGACGTCCGGTCTACG
>JAJFMS010000077.1 GCA_020696885.1 Armatimonadota bacterium
AGCGTATCGAGTTTTTCCAGCATCCGGACAACGCCGAACTCCGGCACTACCCGCTGCCGTCCTCGCACGCCCATTTCCCGCGCCCGCGCCGGATCGTCCAGCAGCGTCCCGAGCGCGCCGGCGAGCTCCTCGGCCTCACGCGGAGGCACCAGCAGACCGGTGGCTCCCTCCGCCACCACGTCCGGGATCCCGCTCACCCGGGACGCCACGCAGGGCAGCTCCATGGCCATCGCCTCTACGAGCACCCGGCCCATGCCTTCGTTCAGGGATGGCAGCGTGAACACATCCATCGCCGCCATCAGCCGGGGCACGTCGCGCCGCAGCCCGACGAAGTGAACCGTTCCCCGGCCGGGAGCACCGTCGGCGTGCGGCATTGACGGCTCATCGTGCGCCCGCACGGCGAGGCCGAGGCTTACCGCCAGGGAGGTCAGCTCTTCGCGGAGCTCTCCATCCCCCACCAGCAGCAGGTGCAGCTCCGGTCGTGCCGCCGTGAGAGCGGCAAACGCTTCGATCAGGTACCGCTGGCCCTTGATCGGGACGAGGCGCCCAACGGTGCCGATCACCGTCGCGTTATTCTCGATCCCCAGTTCGCGGCGCACCGGCGCCCGCTGTCCGCGAGCCGCCTCGAACGGGCTGAAGTCGACCCCACTGTGGATCACGGTCCACCGTTCCGCGCCGCCGACCCGCAGCTCCAGGTGCTCCCGCCGCTCGTTCTCGGTAAGCGCCACCAGCCGGTCCGCGCTCCGCGCGCAGTAGCGCTCCGCTTCCACGAAGAGGCGCGTTTTCAGGCCGCTCTCATAGCTGTGGAAGACGTGACCATGCGGCGTGTGAACCACGATCGGCACCCCGGCCCGGCGCGCGGCGATCCTTCCCAGGATACCGGCTTTAGACGTATGGGTGTGGACGATGTGCGGCCGCTCTTTGCGACACAGCGTTTCCAGCCGCCGCAGTGCCCGCAGATCGTCCATCGGGGAGAGCTCGCGCACCAGCTCCGGTACGCGCAGCATCCGGACGCCGGCTGCCAGGCACTCCGGCTCCAGACTGCCTTCCGGTCCCACCGCGGGTCCGGTCGCCAGGCTGCTCTCCCAGCCGGGGCCAGCCAGCCCCAGCACGTTGGACAGTGTGTTCTCCTGGGCTCCACCCTTGACCATGCGGGTGATCACGTGCAGGATGCGGATCGGCTCCCGGGATGCGTTCATGGGTGGACCTCCACCAGTGTCGCCAGCCCCTCGCGGAGCCCGACCGCCGGCGCGTAGCCCAGGTACGTCCGGGCGCGCCGGATATCCGCGCACGAATGGGGCACGTCGCCAGCGCGGGTCTCGTGCCGGCGAATCTCGGGCTGCGTCCCGAAGAGGGCGATCAAGCCATCAAGCAGTTGGAGGAGGCTGATCTGCTCCCCCGAGCCCACGTTGATCGGACCGGGCGCCGCGCCCCGCGGATCCAGCGCCGCATCCAGGGCCGCCGCTATGTCTTCCACGTGCACGAAGTCGCGGGTCTGGCTGCCGTCCCCGTAGAGATCGATCGGTCCGCCCCGGCGCATTGCGTCGATCCACCGGGTGATCACGCCGGAGTACGACGACTGTGGGTCCTGCCCCGGGCCGTAGACGTTGAACAGCCGGAGCGACACGGCTTCCAGCGGAGCCTCCGCCATCGCGCGCTCGCCGAACAGCTTGGAACTGGCGTACGGAGAGGCCGGAACCAGCGTGTCCCCTTCCGCGGACGGGAGGCTGGGCTGAGGACCGTACACCGCCGCCGTGCTGGCGAACACGACCCGGGATACATCCCGGGTCGCGGCCTGTTCCAACACGGTGGTTGTTCCTTCCACGTTCACGGAGTGGCATCCCTCGGGGTCGGCTACGCTAATCGGCACAGAGGCGATGGCCGCCAGGTGGACCAATCGATCTCCAGGTTGCAGCGCAGTGCCCAATCCATCCGCGTCCCGGATATCGCCGCACACCATGGCCGCGCCGAGCGCCTGCAGGCGCTTGGCGTTCTGCTCCACGCGGGTACCGCCAACCAGACTGTCGTAGACCACCACCGGCACTCCTCGTTTGAGGAGGCGCCGGGCGAGCGTACTGCCGATGAAGCCGGCGCCGCCGGTGATGACCACCCTGCTGGCGCGCTCCGTGGATACGGGCGTCAACGTCGCCCCCTAAGCCGCCGGCCGGCGAGCTGTAATACAGAACACCGCCAGGTTCGGCTCGGAAGCCAGCCGCTGGCGCGCCCAGGCATAGCGGCGCGGATGGCGTGCGAAGTTCAGCGCATCCCCCACCCCGCGGATGTCCGTGCTGGACAGCTCCGCCTTCTCCAGGATCCGGGCGTGGGTGGTGATCGCGTCCTCCGGTAGATCCGTCACGGGCCGGAACCGGGGCATCTGGAACGCTTCGTCGAGCACGCCCAGGAGCTGCGCGATCCGGCTGACCGAGTAGGAGGAGTCCGGATCGCTGAGCTCCACATCCAGCGTGAGCACCAGCTTCCCACCCGGCCGGATCACGCGGCGGAACTCACCGACGATCCGCTCCCACTGCGTGGTGTGCTCCAGCACGCTGATGCAGTAGACCGTGTCGAACGAGGCGTTCGCGTAGGGCAGCTCCGCCAGGTCCGCCGTTTTGAAGTCGACGTCCAGGCCCAGCACCTTCGAAGCGTCCCGGAAGGCGGGGATCAACGCGTCGTCGCGGTCGCAGCACGAGACCCGGAGGCCGTTCGCGCGCAGGTAGAACGGGAAGAACGTGATCCCGCTGCCGGCATCGAGCACCGACTCACCGGCCTCGGGCATACCCTTGAACAGCGCGTACACGTATTCCCAGCGCCGGGACCACCAGCCCAGGGCGTCCCGGGGCCAGGGAAGCTCCGGGCGCCACCGGTTGTCCGTGGCGAGGAACTCATCCTGATAAGCCGAGAGGTGCGAGTACAGCTCCTGCGCCAGCGGGTGCTCCAGGAAGGATTGTCGCGCCAGACCCTCCTGAAACGCGGCGGTGCCGGCAAGGCGCTCCAGCAGGTCGACTGGAAGTCGAGACAGGGTGGGATCGAGTGTCGTGGCCAAGCGAAAGCTCTCCTTGATGGCTCCGGCGTCAGGACCGACGGCGCTTCGCGACCATGCGCTCCATCAGATCTTCAACCTGTGGGATCAGCACGTCCCACGAATATGTATCCAGCACGAAATCGCGGCAGCGGTCACGCAGCCCCTGGTTCGCCGCAAGCTCGGGCAGCCGCCGGATGATGCCTTCTGCCAGGTCTCCCGGTTCCAGCCCGGAGAAGAGGTACGAAGGATCGAACCGGCGCAGAATCTCCTGGGTGCCACCCACGGGCGTGCCGAGCACCGGGGTGCCGGACGCCATCGCTTCGATGGTCACCAGGCCGAACCCCTCGAGCACCCGGGTGGGCAGCACGAACAGGTCGGCGACACCGTAATAGTCGGCAAGCTCCTGCTCCGGGATAAATCCGGCAAACCGCACATTTTCTTCGAGGCCGAGCAACCGCACCTGCTCCTCCAGCCCCGCCCGCATCGGCCCGGACCCGCCGATCACCAGCCGGCAGTCGGGCTGCACGCGCGCGACGTCCCGCATCGCCTCCACCAGCGCATCCAATCCCATCCGCGGCACGAGGTTGCGCACGGTCAGCAGCAGCAGGCCTTCCGGCAGCCCCAGGCGGCGCCGCACGGACGCCCGGTCCGGAAGGGGCTGGAAGCGCTCTGTATTTACGCCGCCCGGAATGACCGTGACGTTGTCCACCGGCAGCCCGTGAATATCCCGGATTTGCGAGGTGGAGAACTCGGAGAGCACCATGACTGAATCCGCGCGCCGGAGGGCATCGCACTCAATGCGCTGCCGCAGGCTGCTGTTCATGTGCATCCAGGCGCCCATCGCCAGCGTGGTGACCCGACCTCGCCCGCTCATCCGCCGCTTGAACCGCACGCGGTACTCGTCGGACCAGGGCGAGAGGTAGGTATAGAGCACCGGTACGCCGTTACTGGCCCGATGCTGCAGGACCGCCGCGGCTTCCAGCGGTTGGTGGACGTTGATCAGATCGAACGGCCGCTGCGAGGCCAGCCGCCCGAACGCCTTGCCGCCCTCCCGGACCACCGCCTGCATGAACGCCACCGGGTTGCCCTCGGCGATCGGATGACGCACCACCCGCACGTTCCGGTACGTCTCCTCGGCCGGCAGGTCCTTGTCCTCACGCCGGGTGAGCACCACTACCTCGTGGCCGGAGGCGGCCAGCCGCGTGCAGTGCTCGTTAAGCATCCGCTCGGCGCCGCCGATCACGTGGACCGGATCAACGTCCGCCGCCATCAGAATCCGGAGCGAGCCGGCTCCGGACCGTCGAGGCTCGGCAGGCGTACGGGGGTCAGGAGCCGAGCGACCTACCGGCCCCGCCGCGGAGACCGTGTGAGCCGGCTTGCCGGTGGCGGTGAGGGCCAGGCCCAGGTCGTCGAAGCTGAGGCCGGAGCGGGTGCCGAGATCCTGATCGATGTAGGTGCGGTGCCACAGCTCAAAGACCAGCAGCGCCCAGATGTGCTGGCTGAAGTCCCGCTTCCCCGCCCGCTGCTGGGCGAGCAGCCACTCTACGTACTCCGGCCGGAAGTAGCCGCGCTCTCGCAGCGACGCGGGTGACAGCACCTGCTCCACCAGGTTAGACAGCTCCCCGCGCAGCCAGAGATCGATCGGCGTGCCGAACCCCCGCTTCGGGCGGCTGATGATGTCGTCCGGAACGCGGCCCGCCAGCGCCTCGCGCAGGATGATCTTAGTGCGGCGCCCCTGGATCTTCTGGTCGACCGGAATGCGCGCCGCGTACTCCATCACCCGGGTATCCACGAACGGGACCCGCGCCTCCAGGGAGTTCGCCATCGTCATGCGGTCGGACAGGAACAGCGGATCGCCGGGCAGGTAGCTCTTCAGATCCACGTACATCGCGCGGTCCGCGAACGCCCGGTGCTCCACGCGCTGGAAGTGCGGCAGCATCACCTCGGCAGAGTCGCGCCGCGGCTCACCACCCGCATAGAGTTGCTGCTTCGACTGCTCGCTGAAGAACGCGTTCCATGCCAGGTAGCGCTGTTCGGGCGCCAGGTCCAGCGGCTCCAGGAACTTCTGGACCAGCCGCGACATATCGCCGATAGCCGTTTCGCCGGTGGCCGGGATCACGCGCAGCGCCGGCAGCAGCAGGTTCTTGCGCACCGGGGAAGGTACCCGCCGCCAGCGCCGCGCCAGCTCGTCCGCGAAGTAACGCCGGTAGCCGCCGAACAGCTCGTCGCCGCCGGCGCCGCTAAGCGCCACCTTCACGTGCTTCCGGGCGAGCTGGGACACCAGGTAGTTGGGGATGACGGACGCGTCCGCGAGCGGCTCGTCCAGGTGCCGGATGATCTCCGGCAGGAGCTGCACCGAGTCCGAACCGATCGCGAACTCATGATGATGCGTGCCGAAGTGCTTCGCCACCGCCGCTGCGAACGGACGCTCATCGTAGAGACCCGCCGCTTCGAACCCGACCGAGAACGTCTCCACCGGCTTGGAAGAAAGCTCCGCCATCAGCGCGACGATGAGCGTGGAGTCGATGCCGCCGCTCAGGAACGCGCCCAGCGGCACGTCGCTGAGCATGTGCGCGCTCACGGACTCGCGGAGCACGCCCCACACCTCGTCCGGGGTCACCGGTCCGCCGGTCTCCCCCTCCAGCATCGCTTCGGGGCCGGCCCAGTACTCTTCCACGTGGACGCTGCCGCGGCGCCAGATCATGCGGTGACCCGGCGGAAGCTGCTGGATCCCGTCGAAGAGGCTGAGCGGGGCCGGGACGTACAGATACGTCAGGTAATGGTGGAGCGCTTCCTGGTTCACCCGCCGCGGCACGGCCGGGTCGCAGAGGAGCGCCTTGATCTCGGAGCCGAAGAGCAGCCGATCGCCGGCCACGGTCCAGTAGAGCGGCTTGATCCCCGCGTGGTCCCGGGCGATGAAGAGCTGATCCTGCCGCCCGTCCCAGACCGCGAAGGCGAACATGCCGCGGAGATGCCGCACGCACTCCACGCCGAACTCTTCGTAGGCGTGGAGAATCGCTTCCGTATCCGAGTGGGTGCGAAATACGTGGCCGCGCGCTTCGAGATCGCTCCGGAGCTCGCGGTGGTTGTAGATCTCACCGTTGAACACGATCCACGCGGAGCCGTCCTCATTGGCGATCGGCTGGTGGCCCGTGGAGAGGTCGATGATGGAGAGGCGTCGCATGGCGATGCCCACCTCACCGGCGCTGCGGCCCCCGGCAGCCGGCCGGATGCACGCAATGTGGTTCCCGGCGTCGTCCGGCCCACGGTGGACCAGACTGTCGTTCATGGTTTCCAGCAGTCGCTGCGCACCGGGGACGGGCGCGCTGCTGGCGAATCCAACAATGCCACACATAAAAATCTGGTGAGTAGCGGATTAGGGCGTCGCGCTGGACCGCACGGCTTCGATCGGTTCCACGCTCGGCAGGGTGACCGCGAGGTCCTTCCTACCGTTCACGAGCGCGGACGCAGCCTCGTGGCGCCGGGGATAACGGGCCCGGAACCGGGTGCCCAATGCGCGAGCCGGCACCTCACACAAGTGGTAGCTGGCCGCGCCCACCACCAGCGCGAAGATGAGGTTCTGCGGGAAGGCGGTAATCCAACCGGGGTTGGGGCTGAGGAAGAACTGCTGCCAGAGGTAGACGCTGAACGAGATGGCCCCGAGGTAAACCAGCGGCCGAGCCTCGAGAAGCTGGCCGATCCAGTGCTTCCGGTTGTTGATCGACCACCACACCACCGCGAGGACGGAGAGGTTCCGAAGGGGTGCCAGGAAACCGGCGAGGGAGTGGGGCCACACCTCGTGAAGGAGGTAGAGGAGCGTGATCAGGCCCACGGAAACGATCAGCGTGGCGATATGTGAGAACCGTCGCAGGTACTGGGCGCAGGCATGGTCACGCATCATCAGGGCCAGGAGAGCCCCGTAGAAGATGGTGTTCATCCCGTTGTTGTCCAGCGCCAGGTGCGCCGGCCAGGGCGCGGCTTCACCATGGGCCAGGAAGCGCACCAGCGGCCACCCGACGATCAGCGCGATGCAGAGCCAGAGCGACTTACGCACCGGCATCCGCGTCACCACGATCGGCCAGACCAGGTAGAAGCTCTCCTGCAGGGAGAGGGACCACATGTGCGACAGAGGCCAGGTGTTCGGGCCGTTGTAGAGGTTCATCCAGTGCGTGGCGGAAGCAATCCACGCCATGTCGTTGAACTCGATGAACCCCACCGCGCGCAGAAGCCACGCCACCGCCAGGAAGGCGTAGAGCGCGGGCCAGATGCGCAGGCCCCGGCGGATGAAGAAGTTGCGGAGGGAGACTTTGCCGGCCTTCTCCTGCTCGTCCAGGAGGATGGTGGTCACCAGCAGTCCGGTGAGAATGAAGAAGACCGAAACGCCCGGGCTGCCGTCGAACGGCCACCACGAGAAATGTGGAAAGCCACTGCTGAACCCGCCGTGGGAATACAACACGGACAGAATGGCCAATCCCCGGAGACCGTCCACGCAAGGGATACGCGGGTATCCTGCCTGGGCCCGTGCCGACATTTCTGCGGGGTTGGAGTTGGTCATCAAGGTGTTCAAGCGTCGCTGCCGCGTACTTCCTGCGCAGCGGCCGCCGGTTCGCGTTCCTAGCCGCTGTCGCATAGTGCCGCGGTGGGAGAACGCGCCAGCCGGAGGGCCGATCATCTTCTAGCGGAGATCAGCACACTCGGATAGGGATAGATCCGACCGGCCGAGAGGCGATGTACCCCTCCCAGGGTGCAACTCATTCCGGACTTCAGAACGTCCGCAAGTTTACTGGTTCCTAAGGACCCATATCGGTCGCCAGGAGTTGGCGCCGCATGCTGCGGTCGAATGAAGTTAAGTCCGGCCGTGCGGAGTAATTCCGTCCATCCGTGGGGGGTAATGCCCCACCGGTGCACTACGGCCAGATCACGAATTCCCAACCGCGAAAACAGGGGGCGCATTCGGGCGTAAGCGAGCTTCATCCGTACATGGAAGAGTCCGTTCCGGCCGCGCACCAGCAAAAGCCCACCCGGAGCCAGCTCCTTTACTGCAATTTGCAGTGCCGCCGCCGGGTTTTCAAGGTGATCCAGCACATCCCAGAGGGTGATTACGGACCAGGGACCGGCAGGCAATGGGGTGTCAAAAAGGGAGCCGACCGTAACCTCCAACCCCCGTTCGCAGCATGCAGCGGCGCTGGCGGGATCGATCTCGGTCCCAGCCACGCGCCAGCCCTGCGCTCGTGCCGCGGAAAGAAACTCTCCGCGCCCGCAGCCGATGTCCAGCACCGAACGGTCGGCGGGCTCACCGGGCCCCAGCATCCGCTGCAGCGTGCGGAGCTGTGAATCTGCCACGGCCTCTGCTTGCCGGGTGAGGGCCGCCGCGCCATCCTGATAGAACCGCTCCTCGATGGAGCGAGATGCCGAGCGGTCGTTGAACACCGTGCCGCAGCCCCGGCAGCAGCGCAGCCGTGTTCCGGCCAGGTGGTGCGACCATCGGATCGTCCCGCAGACCGGACAGGTGGGCAGGTGCGCCGCCGCCGGCTCCGGTGCCGGAGCCGCTTCGAGTACTCCCGGTGCGCCGGAGCTCACTTGGACGTGGAGGCCCACTTCTCCGGCGACAGCACGCCGGACAGCACGCCGAACCCATAGGCCAGCGACGTGGCCAGGTAGATCCACTTCAAGGTCACTACGGCCCCCAGCAAGCGCAGCGCGTGCCGGCCGGCCCGAAACCAGATCGGCTTCGCCTCGATCTTCGCGTCCCCGTGAGCGAGGGCGTTGTCGAGCGCCAGATCCGGGAAGTGGCGGCTCACAAGAGCCGACATGCGGCCGTTGCGGTAGAACTGGCGGAGCGCGTTCTTGAAGTTGGGCGGAGGCAGGTGATGAATCCAGATCCCAGGCACG
>JAJFMS010001113.1 GCA_020696885.1 Armatimonadota bacterium
AGCGAAGGCTAACCGCCGGTCCGGGCGGGTACACGCTCGGGCAGGAACACAAAAGGAGCCGGCCGGCAAGGCCCACGGACCGCATCGTGGGCTCTGCCGGCCGCTTCGGTTTGCTGGGGGAAAGCCGTTTCCGGTTGCTGGCGCAACTGGGCGAAGACGGCGATCGAGCGGGCATCTTCCGTCATGCGTAACGGAACTGCCATGGCGCGAGGGCCCTTACGCAGCACGCAGCACGCATTACGCGCTCCCGAGTAGCCCGCGCACGCCAGGCATACCTTGCTTGCCGGATCGTGAGACGCACCCGTGGCAAGCCGGCAGGAAGGAGTTGGGATGACGCACCCCGAATGCTCCACTATCACTGCGATTGAGCCTCAGGTGCGCAATCGCGACCGCTTCAACGTCTTTGTTGACGGGGAATGGGTCGTGGGGGTGCACGCGGAGGTCGTGGTTGCGGCGGGACTGCGAGTGGGGCAGGCCATGACGGCTGAAGTACTCCAATCGCTGGTCCGGGCCGAGGAACTCCGGCACGTGCGCGAAAGCGCGTTCCGGCTCCTGGGTTATCGCGCTCGCAGCCAGGTGGAGCTCCGGCGGCGCCTGCTCCAGAAGGGGTATGACCCCGGTATGGTGGAGGAGGTGCTGGCGGCGCTGGGTCGCAGTGGACTCATCAACGACGCGGAATTCAGTCAGTCGTGGGTTCGGGCGCGGACCGGTTCCCGGCCGATGGGGCCGAACCGGATCGCTGCAGAGCTACGGCAGAAGGGGGTCGATCGCGAAGTGATCGACGAAGCCCTGGAAGCCGTGGATACGGACGCCGAAATGGCCCTGGCGTTGACGGTGGGTCGACGGAAGATCGAGCAATTGCGCGGCGAAGACCCGCGAGTGGCTCGGCGCAAACTGGGATCTGTCCTGATGCGCCGCGGCTTCTCCTCGGGGGTTTGCGCCAGGGTGCTGGACCTACTCCTGCGCGAGGACGACTAGGCTCCGCTGTTCGGTGCCGGAGCGTCCGACGCAGGTTGCGATAGACCGTAAACGTGGTTTGCCTCGTTACGCGCCGGCTGGCGCCGGGGTTTGGCGCCTCGTAGGAATCCGTTCTGGCGAGGCGTTGTTTGCGCGCATTGTCTCTGTGATCGAGTCGGCCGATCCGAGTCCGAAGTGGGCTTGGGTCTCCGTCAGTTGCGCCTGGGTCCTGTCCGGCAGCCCGGACGGCACGCCTGTTAAGGTCGAGTGCTAAATGGATCCAACGGCGATAGTCATTCTGATCGTGGGCCTGCTCGCCCTCACCGGCGGCGGGCTCGCTTTACATAAGTCCAGCCGCCTCCAGTCGGAGCACGTGGCGGAGCAGCAGCGCCTCGCCCACCAGCGGCAGGAGCTGGAGCGCGAAACCGAATCCCTGCGCAAAGAGACCGTGCTTTCGGCGCGGGACGAGGCGCACATCATCCGCCAGGCCGCGGAGCAGGAAGCTCGGGAGCTCCGCGCCCAGGCGCAGCGGCAGGAAGAGCGGCTCGGGCAGCGCGAGGAAGCGTTGGAGCGGCGCATCTTTACCTTCGATTGCCGCGAAGCGGAGTTCAAGGAAAAGGAGCGCGACTACCAGGGCTTGCGGGACGAAGCGGCCGCCCTGATCGAGCGCCAGCGCGCCGAGTTGGAGCGGATCAGCGGCATGACCCACGACGAGGGCCGCGCCTACCTGATGAAGCAGCTCGAAGCCGACCTGCGACTCGACGGAGCCCGCCTCATCAAGCAGATCGAGGACGAGTGCAAGGAAGAGGCGGACCGTCGCGCCCGGCACATCATCGTCCAGGCGATCCAGCGGTGCGCGGTGGACCAGGTGTCCGAGACCACGGTGTCCGTGGTCCCGCTGCCCAGTGATGAGATGAAGGGCCGGATCATCGGGCGAGAAGGCCGGAATATCCGCGCGTTCGAGACGCTCACCGGCGTAGACCTCATCATCGACGACACCCCCGAGGCGGTGGTGCTCTCCGCGTTCGACCCGATCCGGCGGGAGACCGCCCGGCTGGCGCTCTCCAACCTGATCACGGACGGACGGATTCACCCGGGCCGGATCGAGGAAACGATCGGCAAGGCCCGGGAAGAGATCGACGAGCGGATTCGCGAGGCCGGCGAGCTGGCGGTGTTGCGCTCCGGCGTGAGCGGCATCCACCCGGAGATCGTGCGCACCCTCGGCAAGCTCCAGTACCGCACCAGCTACGGGCAGAACGTGCTCGACCACTCCATCGAGGTGGCGCACCTCGCGGCGATGCTGGCCTCCGAGCTGAAGGTGGATGCCGACGTCGCTCGCCGCGCTGGGCTGCTCCACGACGTCGGCAAAGCGATCGACTACGAGGTGGAAGGCTCGCACCTGGACATCTCGGTGGAGATGGCCCGCAAGTACGGGGAGTCGAGTGCCGTGATCCACGCCATCGAGGCGCACCACGGAGACGTGGACTTCCGCAGCGTGGAGGCCGTGCTGGTGCAGATCGCCGACGCGATCTCCGCCTCGCGCCCCGGTGCGCGCCGCGAGATGCTGGAGAACTACATCAAGCGGATGCAGCGCCTGGAGAACGTGGTGAACGGC
>JAJFMS010001114.1 GCA_020696885.1 Armatimonadota bacterium
TGGATCGCTGCGGCTCTATCGGTAGCGGCCGTTCAACCCGTTCGGGAAGAAGGGTCGCACGATCATCAGCACTTCCTCGATCGTCCGCACCACGGCCAGGCCGTTCGCATCGGCGGGGAAGAAGTTGTCGACGGTCGGGGGCTGATCTTTACTGTCCAGGGCGGGGGCTGTAAGGCCGCCCTCGACCACCTGATAACGGATGTTGCCCGCGTGGTAAGCCTCTGTAGCCAACACCCGAGCCGTCGCTTCGAGGATCTTCTTGTTCTTGATCGCGCCCGCCGCGCCGCCGTAAGCGCTGACCCCCACGTCTTCGAACGCGCGGGCTACGACCTTGAACTCGGCCTCGCTCGCGAAACCGACGCCCAGCGCCGCGAGGTTGATCGCCGGCTTCCCCACCGCTTTCCGTCCCAGCACGGTGCGCAGATAGCGCACGTGAGCCACTTCATCCACCGCCAGCTCTTCCGCCGTGGATTGCAGCAGCGCCGTGGTAAACGGCACGGCGGCGCCGCCCGTGGTGGCTCCTTCCGTACCCACGCCCTCGGTGTCCTCGCTGGAAAGGCCGGCGCCGGTGGTGGCGTAGAGGTAGAATTCCGCCTCCAGGTACTCCAGGTTCAACGCGAAGTTGAGGATATTCTCATCGCCCTTCCCCAGTTTAGGTGCGGCTTCCAGCGGCAGTGGTAGGCTGGCCATGGCGAGGGCCGCGGCGCCGCATCCCAGCGCCTGGAAGAGGCGGCGCCGGGAAGGCCGCAGGAGTGAATTGTCTAACTCGAAACTGGGTTTCATACCCCGATCCTTTCAACGTGAGCGGCAAGCGTCGTAGCGCAAGTAAGATCCGGACGAATGCCCGGGAAGTACGGAGAGGCGTGGGTGGCGCTTGCCGAAAGTGCGACCAGGGATCAGTCCCTTCCGCACGGAGTCACGACCGTGTTACCCGGCCCAGGTAACCGGAAGGTTACAAGAGGGGACTCGGCTGGTAACAATCGGCGCAGATGCCCACGCCATCGGCTTCCACTGCCACTTTCAGGGCCGCAGTCCGCGTCGTCGCCGCGCTTGGATCATGAGGGTGCCGCCGATGTAGGGAGGTCGCATTCCGTGCTGTGGGTCCGCCCGAGCTCCTGGCGATCGGAATCCAAGCTTGAGCCCCCGGTCAAAATGGTGCTTGAATAGGGGTCCGGTGCTCCGCAACGGCGCGGAACACCAGGTAGGAGTACTGCTATGACCGGAAAAGACCTTATCGAGCTAGGATTCAAGCCAGGACCGATCGTCGGGATGGCGCTCTCTCTGGTGCCGCAGGCGCAAGACGCGCTGGGTGCCGAGGTGGTGGCGCAAGACCTCCGGGCGATCGCGGCGGATCCGAGTAAACACGTGGACCATCCGCACCTGGGTGCGGTCGCCCGCGCGCTCGTGGAGGAGGCGGCGCGGCCGGTCTACGTCCCGCGAGAGGCGCCCGCCCCGTACCGCATCTGGGGCGAGGGGCTGGAAGACGGCGCCGTCCAGCAGATGCGCAACGCCGCCCAGCTACCGGTAGCGGTGGCGGGCGCGCTGATGCCGGACGCCCACCAGGGCTACGGGCTGCCGATCGGCGGCGTGCTGGCCACCGAGAACGCGGTCATCCCGTACGGCGTGGGCGTGGACATCGCCTGCCGGATGAAGCTGAGCGTGTTCGACCTGCCCGGCAGCTCCATCGAGCCGATGAACGACCGGCTGGTGAGCATCCTCCAGCGGGAGACGATGTTCGGCGCGGGCGCCGGCTTCCAGGGCCCGAAGGAGCACCCGGTCCTCGACGCGGACTGGAGCGTCTCGCCGGTGACGAAGCGGGTCTTCGACAAGGCGCGGCACCAGCTTGGGAGCAGCGGCTCCGGCAACCACTTCGTGGAGTGGGGGATCCTGACGCTGGAAGAGCCGGAGCTGGGCCTGGAGGCGGGCTCGTACCTCGCGCTCCTGTCGCACAGCGGCAGCCGCGGCGCGGGCGCGATGACCGCGAACCACTACTCGCGGCTGGCGATGGATCTCCACCCGGAGCTGCCGCAGGAGCTGCGCCGCCTGGCGTGGCTGGACCTGGACTCGGAGCCTGGCCAGGAGTATTGGGCCGCGATGAACCTGATGGGGGAGTATGCGGCGGCGAACCACGCGCTGATCCACCAGAAGGTCCACCGCGCCCTGGGAGCGGAGCTGCTGGCGGGGGTGGAGAACCACCACAACTTCGCCTGGAAGGAGCGGCACGGGGACCGCGACCTGATCGTCCACCGCAAGGGGGCAACCCCGGCGGGCGAGGGGGTGTTGGGGGTGATCCCCGGTTCCATGGCCAC
The DNA here is from genome assembly GCA_020696885.1 of Armatimonadota bacterium. The sequence goes on from JAJFMS010001114.1 coordinate 2,310, forward strand.
GCCCGGGTTCGTGGTGCGGGGTAAGGGCAGCGCGGCGAGCCTGGAGTCCGCGAGCCACGGCGCTGGCCGCGTGATGAGTCGCACCGCCGCGACCAAGCAGTTCCGGTGGGAGCAGATCAAGCCGGTGCTGGAGGAGCGGGGCGTCCAGCTCCTGAGCGCGGGCATCGACGAGAACCCGTTCGTCTACAAGGACATCCACCAGGTGATGGCCCAGCAGGCGGACCTGGTGCAGGTGGTCGCCCGGTTCGATCCGAAGATCGT
>JAJFMS010001115.1 GCA_020696885.1 Armatimonadota bacterium
AGATCGGCGAGCAGCTCCTGGGGGCGCTGGGCGCGGTCCACGCCGCCGGCATCATCCACCGGGACGTGAAGCCGGAGAACGTGGTGGTGCTCCGCGATGGCCGGATCAAGCTGGCGGACTTTGGCGTGGCCTGGATGGAGAACGAGGCCACCCTCACCCGCACGGGTGGGATGCTGGGTTCGCCGGCTTACATGTCGCCGGAGCAGATCCTGGCGCGTCCCCTGGACTACCGCAGCGACCAGTTCTCCGCCGCCGCCACGCTCTACCAGCTTCTTACGGACCGTTTGCCGTTCGCGGGAGCCGGCTTGATGGAGTTGGCGCAGAACGTGGTGTACCACGACCCGGAGCCGCTGCCGGAGGCGATGCCGCTGGCCCTGCGGCAGGCGATCCGCCAGGCGCTGGCCAAGGCCGTGGACGACCGCTTCGCCACCGCCGCCGAGTTTGCGGAGGCGCTCACCAACCCGGAACTGACGCGGGTATTGGAGCCGCCACCGCCACGCGTGTCCCCGCCAGCCGCCGTGCTTCCCGCTCCTGCGCAGCCGCAGCCTCCTCCTCGTCCGCCGCAGGATGAGTACACTGTCTATGACCGCACGTCCCGGTGTGCCCGCCACCCGGGCCGCCCGGCGATTGCGCACTGCAAGGCGTGCTCCCAGGCGGTGTGCGTGGACTGCACCCGGCAGGATCGCTCGCCGTACTTCTGTATGGTCCACACCCCGATCACCCTCTTCGGAGTGCCCCTGGTCCGCTACGAGATCGCGCTGGTGCTGGTGTTGGTGATCGGGCTGCTGCTCTGGCTGGGGCCGATGGGCTACGAGGTGCTGCGGCGGTGAGGCGGGGGCTCGGAGCAGGCGGGAGTAATGGAGTAGTGGAGTCTTGGAGTAATGGGCACCGTTGCCGGAGCGCTTCGGCAGCCCCGGAACTCCACTGGTGCGTATCGCACGGGGCTGGCGGGATGGTGTACGTAATCGGGGACACAAACGGTCGCCAGACCGCCCGTGTCACTACGTGTGTGAGAGCCCCCCCGCAGCGCTGTGACCGGCTATTGGGTGGTACGCCCGTCCGGGAGACACCACGCCCCCGTGCGAGATCCTTCGCTTCGCTCCAGGATGACAAGGACAGTGGATGAGGTGTACGGGTCCGGCACCCGAATTCCCTACCGCTTCTTCTTACTGGGAATCTGCGGCAGCACTTCTTTGACGGTGACCACCACCGTGAGTGCGCTGCCCTGAGGCTGGACGAGGATCGACTGCCCGACGGCGAGGCGGCGGAGCGCCATGAACTGCGTGGAGGCGACCTGGCCGTCTACGAGCTGGTGGATCCGGCCGGGGAGCATCAGGGTGACCGTGCGGTCGCCGTTGATTCGCGGGACCACGGCGGCGAGGCTGGCTACCGGCTCATCGGCGCGTGGCCAGCGCACGTAGAGCGGGCGATTGTTGTAGGTGGTCATCTCCACGGTGGATTCGGCAGGGAGCTTGGCGACCTTGCTCAGTTGCTCGGCGTCCAGCACGGCCACCGTCAGGTGTCCCAGGGTGCCGTCCGGATGGTCCAGGGTTACTTCGCCCGGCACCAGCTCCTTGAGAGTCGCCTCGCTGAGGTTGAGCATCCGCACGGAGAGTCGTGCCTGGGTCGATTCGATGTCCACCAGGCGGATGATCGACTTCAGGCGCGCGACCGCCTCCGGGGTTCCGGAAACGTTCAGCACGTTCTTGCGCGGGTCGACGGTCCAGGCAGTGATGCCTTCCGGCACCAACTGGGTTCCCGGCAGCAGGATGCCGCGGCCCGGCTGCCTGGGATAGTCGGGGACGGCATACCCGCTGGAGATGCCGGCCAGCCGCGTGACCAGGTCGGGGCCGCGCTCGGCGGGCGGGGTGAACAGGTTCTCCAACTCGGAGACTTGAATGTACTGCAGCCGGATCTGCTCCGAACGGTCGGCAGCGGCTGCAGGCAGCGCGAGGCAAAGCAGGGCGAAGGTCGCAAGCAAGCGCACGGTGGGAACTCCTCTTGGTGAGTGAATGCCGGGATACAGACTGGGCGAGCCCGTGGTTTGTTCCGTTGAAGCGCTTCGTGTTGGGTGTTGGGGTAGAGAGAGGCGGGGTGAAGGCCGGGGTGCGGATTGGGGAGGCGGGGACGAACGCCTGAACACTGAACCCTGGGGACGGAGTATGAGTATGAGCAAGAGTAAGATTCTGGGTGCAGACCGGTGCGGCCGTGGTCCTATACTCACCTGAACACCTGAACACCTGAACACCTGAACACCTGAACACCTGAACACCTGAACACCTGAACACCTGAACACCTGAACACCTGAACACGATGAAATACCTGATGGTGATCCTGGATGGAGCGGTTGATCACCCGCTCAAAGAGCTGGACCAGAAGACGCCGCTGATGGCGGCTTCGGGGGAGCACCTGAAGGCGATGGCCATGAAGGCCCGCGTGGGGGTGGTGCAGGCGCTGCAGCCGGACTGGACCGGCGATGTCGAGGCCGGGTTGATGTCCCTCCTCGGCTACGATCCTCGCGAGCACTTCACCGGCCGGGGCGCGCTGGAGGCGGCGGCGCTGGAGATCGG
>JAJFMS010001116.1 GCA_020696885.1 Armatimonadota bacterium
TATCGAACCGATTCGCTCCAGCGCAAAGGCCGCCCCTACAATCGAGGACCCGATGTCGTTCCTGACCCTACCGATCTTCGCCGAGCTCGAATCCTCGCGGCGCATTCTGATTGCCGGAGCCGGCGGCGGCTTCGACATCTTCTGCGGGCTGCCGCTCTATTTCGGGCTCCAGGCGGCCGGCAAGCAGGTGTTCCTCGCAAACATGTCCTTCTCCGTCCTGGAAGAAGGCGCCGGGCGCTGGCTGACGCCCGTGGTCGTTGAGGTGACCGCCGATTCGAGCGGCCGCCGCGACTACTTCCCGGAGTACTACCTCTCCCGGTGGTTCCGCAAGCAGGGGCAGGAGGTGCCGATCTACGCCTTCCCCAAGACCGGGGTGGCGCCGCTGACCGAAGCCTACGAGGCGCTGGTCAATGAGCTGGAGCTCGACACCGTCCTGCTCGTAGACGGGGGCACGGACAGCCTGATGCGCGGCGACGAGGCCGGGCTCGGCACGCCCACGGAGGACATCACCAGCATCGCGGCGGTGCATGGGCTGGAGGTGCCGAAGAAGCTGCTAGCCTGCCTGGGTTTCGGCATCGACACGTTCCATGGGGTGTGCCACGCGGACTTCCTGGAAGCGGTCGCGGAGCTCACCCGCCAGGGCGCCTTCCTGGGCGCGTGGACCCTCACCGCAGAGATGCCGGAGGTACAGCGGTACTCTGAGGCCACCCTGGACGTGTTCCGGGCCACGCCTCGGATGCCCAGCATCGTCTCCGCGTCCATCCTCTCCGCGGTAGCCGGCCAGTTCGACGACTACCACGCCACCGACCGCACTCGCGGTAGCAAGCTGTTCATCAACCCACTGATGACGCTTTACTGGTGCTTCCAACTGGACCCGGTGGCCAGGCGGCTGCTCTACCCGGAAGAGCTCTACTGGACCAGCACCATGGAGGAGGTACACAACCTCATCCGTCGCTTCCGGGAAGGCTGCGCGGGGATCAAGCAGTGGCGGGACCTGCCGGTGTAGTCCGGCGCAGCCCCGGCCCCTCCTCGTCATTGCGAAGCGCCCTCCGCCCTTACCGTACTCCCACCGCGCTCCCGTGGCGCTGTGGCAATCCCGAAGGTTGAGCAGCGACCACTCTAGCCCTTCGGCGTCTGGCAGGAACCGCACTCGGTCGGGATCGCCACGGCCGCAAAAGACGCGGCCTCGCGATGACGGTTCTTTCTTTAACGAGCAGGCGGCCCCGGCCTCTCACGCCGCGTCCTGCTCCGCGGGACGGCTCAGCCCCAACTGCTCATACAACTCTTCCGGCAAGGCCAACTGCCGGTTATCCGGTCCGAACAGCGGCAGCACCAGCTGTCCCGCGCTCACCCGCTTCCTTCGCGCGTTCGGTCGCCGCTTGCGAGCCGCGGGCTCCGGGCGGCTGCGCTGCGACTGGCACTCCGGGCACAGCTCCTCCTGGTTCTGTTGATGGAACCAGCCGTCACAATGCCGGCACGGGATCAGCGGCCCCGCGGAGTTCCGCAGGTAGAGCCGGGGCTGGGTCGCGCCGAGCAGCAGCACGGTGCGAGAGCGGGCGTGCCGCAGCGCCATCACCCCCGCCATCCGCGCCATCGCGCGCTGCTGTCCGGCCGGAGCGGCCAGCTCCAACAAGAATTCGCCCCGGTCCGTGTCGATCAGCCGGTACACCATCGCCTCGCTCCTGGTGGACGCAGCGGCGGCGGGCGGCCCTCATTCCGGGCGACGTTCCAGCGGCCGGCAGGCGCCGCGTCCATGAGACCGTGTACCCTGGCGGGCGGCGACAATCATAAGCAGCGGGGTGCCAATGACGCCCATAGCGCGATCGGGAGCGTCTGCCGGCGGTGCGCCGTGGCTGGCTTCCCCACGCAGCGGGTCGAATTGCGGAACCACTACGATTCCGCAATGTACGCTTCCCGAGACGGCTCAGACCGCGTCCGGGCCGTCCGGACTACCGGAATAGCCGGCCTGGAGCGTGACTCCCGGGGCCTCACCCGCGGCGGCGCCGAGGCGCGAGCGGGTGCCGGAAGCCGCGCGGTTCTGAAGGAGGAGCGCCGTGGTGGACTCCCGCTGCGGGCGGAGGCGGCCTTCCCGGCGGGCGCGGATCCGCTGCAGCACGGCCTTGAGCTTCTGTACCGTGAACTCCGGATCCGGCTGCGAGGCTTCCCAGGGCCGGTTGTAGGCCACCAGCTCGGAGCGCAGCGTGAGCAGGTCGGCGCGCAGCAGCTCCAGCTCCGCCAGCTCGTGGCGCAAGAGCTTCAGCAGCGACTGGCCGGTAGGGAGCGTGCTGGCCTCGGTATCGGTGCGCAAGCGCGCCAGAAGGCGCATCGCCTCCGGCCGGAGGTTGTTGACGCGATCCAGGCGCGTCTGCACCCACTGCTCCAGGGTGAGCGGATCGACCGCCTCGAAGTCGTCCTCCAGCCACTCGAACTCCCGCAGCATCGGCTCCACCTGCCGCTGCCAGCGAGTCGCTTCGATCGAGTAGAGCACGGACCGCTCCCGGGCCATCGCGGAGCGGAGGTCGCGGAGCGTGGCTTCGAGCCCATTCCGGTGCTGGTCTACCCGGAGCCGCCGGGCGACGGAACACGTTCCGCAGCTCGCGCAGCGTGTTCTCCACCTGGTCCGCGTGCCGCTTCAGCTTGGCGAGGCGCTCCTTGCACGCGGATTCCTCGTCGAAGAGGTCGTCCCGGGGGCGCAGCAGCTCCGCCACGCCGCGGCGCGAGGCCCAGATGTAGACGCCGCCCACCG